>CALCNB010000258.1 GCA_937897785.1 uncultured Cellvibrionales bacterium
TGGAATTAGGCGATAACACTAGAGCGATGCTCATGACTCGTAGCCTTGCTGAAATGAGTCGCTTTGCAGTAAGCATGGGGGCAAACCCATTGACCTTTTTAGGGTTGGCAGGGGTTGGTGATCTCATTGTAACCTGCTCTTCCTCACTTTCAAGGAATTATCAAGTCGGCCATGCTATCGGCAATGGCCAGACGCTTAAGCAGGCTACTGAGCAGTTGGGCCAAGTCGCTGAGGGGGTTAATACCTTAAAACTGGTTGTTGATAAGGCTAAAGAAAATGATATTTATATGCCTTTAGCTTCGGGCCTGTATGATATTATTTTTTCAGGGGTTAGTGTCTCTGAAATGGTTGAACAATTAATGATGGGCGAACAAAGTCAAGATGTCGAATTTTTACTTCATCAAAAGTAGCTAAATGAGATGAATAAAACTATCACAATTCTCCGGCATGGTGAAGCTGAACCCTTAAGTGATAGTGACGCTAACAGAGAGTTAACTGACAATGGCTTACAGGGAAGTCGATCTGCTGCTAATACTTTAGTTGATTTTTTATCAGTGGATAAGCATTTAGATGTAATCTTTCATAGCCCTTTTAAAAGAACCACGCAGACTGCTTTCGCATTACTTCAGGGTTTGTCTTATTCGGCGAATAATTTAGAAGTTCCTTGCTTACCCTCTGATTTGTTATTAGAAAACGTTCCTCCTAAATTGCTTACCAACTGGCTGGACCAATTAAATATGAATCATATCGTGCTGGTAAGTCATCAGCCGCTCGTCTCAAGACTGGTCGCTTGGCTGGTTGATGGGTTTTCGGCTGATAGTCAAGATTACAATGAATACTGTTTTTATCCAGCCAGTATGATGGTAATCGAAACAGATTTTATTGCTAGGGGATGCGGCTCTATTCGTCTGACGCATCATTTTAAAAGGCAGCATTAAAAGCCTTTGATTTTAATTTTGACACCTGTCAATTACATATAAAAAGGATTTAGAATGACGGCTGATCAATCACCGGCCCTTGAGCGGAAATTTTCTGTAAACGGTTTAAGTATTTCAGCGCAGCAGTGGGGTATAGGCAATCCGCGAAAAGTAATTGCTCTGCACGGTTGGCTAGATAATAGCGCTAGTTTTTCTGGTTTAGCACCATATCTGACAAGTTGCGAGCTCATCTGTTTAGATTTTGCTGGTCATGGATACAGTGATCACCGATCAGAGCATGGTTCTTATAATATATGGGATGATATTCTCGATATATTAGCTATAGCAGATCAGTTAGGTTGGCAGCAATTTGATTTGCTGGCTCACTCAAGGGGTTCATTTGTTGCTGTTTTGCTTGCCGCTTCAATGCCAGAGCGTGTTGGAAAACTCTTTATGCTTGATGGTGCATTAGGGTTTGACAACGATCCAGTCGAGGCGCCAAATAATTTACGTAATTATCTCCTCGATCAGCGAAAGTTTTTTATGCAAAACTCAAAAGTCTATGCTTCTCATGCGGATGCGATAGCAAAGCGACGTGAGAAGATAGCTATTACTGAGGCAGAGTGTTACCCGCTTGTTGAGCGAGGTATGAAAAAAGTAAGCAATGGTTATGAGTGGCGTCATGACCCCCGCTTATTTGGTTGTTCTGCATTCAAGTTGCCTTTAGCGCATCAAATACATTTTTTAAAGGCTTTGCAGGCGCCTGCGATCTTATTAGCGGCTGAAGATGGTTTTGCTAAATGGGCTGATATGCATCAACTCATTCAACAGCAGTCTGATATCCAGATTAAGCAACATGCCGGTAGCCATCATATGCATATGCAAGCAGAGCATATAGTCAGTATTGCAGAGATTATTAGTCAGTTTTTTTGTCCTGAATAAGATGTTTTTAATGGAATATTTTAAAGGAGGTAGAAGTGCCAATAATGAAATTAGTTAAACATAGGACTATTTTCTTAGGCCTGCTAGCTTTATTAGCACTGATCTATGGATTAAACGTTATCCTTGAAGTGCCGGCCAGAGAAGTGGCAATATTGTTTTTTGTGGCTTGTTTTTTTGTCGCTTCATTGGCTTTTTTGGGATTGCTGTTCTCTTTTTTTAGAGCGATAATTAAACGCTGGCTTCGGCGTCGTGACTAGCTGTCATCATTTTTATCAAGATCTATCTCGATGGTTAATTGGCGAGCAATTATTTCAAGCTGAATTTCTAGTTGTTCTATATCGTAGTCGCTCTTTTCACATAGGGATAATTTTGCGTTAAATAAATTATCGCCACTCATGGCTGCGCTCGTGATGAATGTTTGCATATCAATGACATTGATGTTGGCATTTGCTAAGGCTTGGCTCACTTGCAGGACGATGCCAGGTCGGTCATTGCCAAGCACCGTGAGTTGCAGTTCGCTATTCTTAGTTTCTGTTACTTGATTCGCACTTCCTTTCAGCAGTTGATCGGTAACTTGAACTATGATTTCATTTTGATTCAACTTTTTAAGTGCTGCAATTAATTGCTCTCTATCATCCTCAAGCACGTCAATACAGATAATGCCTGCAAACTGCCCAGCTAACTTTGTTGAGCGACTTTCAAGCCAATTGCCGTTGGCTTTACTGATTCTGTTGGCCAGTATTTCGATAAGTCCCGGTCTATCGCTAGCAATAAAACTACATATTATTTTTTTTAACATGATCAA
>CALCNB010000259.1 GCA_937897785.1 uncultured Cellvibrionales bacterium
GTTTATGTTGAACGAGCGCTCGGTTCGGAAATATGGGATGTAGAAGGCAATCGCTATATTGACTTTGCTACCGGCATTGCCGTCTGCAACACTGGACACAGCCATCCACAAGTTATCGATGCCGTCAAAGAACAAATTGATCGTTTCAGTCACACTTGCCTCATGGTCAGTCCCTACGACAGCGCAGTAATATTGGCTGAAAAACTCAATCAGTTGGCACCAGGAACTTCGCCTAAAAAATCACTCTTTGTTACTACCGGTGCCGAAGCGGTAGAGAACTGCGTTAAAATTGCACGCGCACATACTGGACGACGAGGCGTGATCGCTTTCAATGGCGGCTATCATGGCCGCACGCTAATGACGATGACTTTAACCGGTAAGATCACACCCTATAAAAATTTATTTGGGCCTTTCCCAGGTGATATTTTTCACGCACCATTTCCAATAAATACGCACGATGTAACTATCGACGATGCCATCAAAGGACTTGAAAATTTATTTAAGGTGGATATCGCGCCTTCTGATGTTGCGGCATTCATCATTGAGCCTGTCCAAGGTGAAGGGGGATTCTATCCCGCACCTAATGCCTTTCTTAAAGCCTTACGGAAACTTGCTGACGAGCATGGCATCCTTCTTATCTGTGACGAAGTACAAAGTGGTTTTGGCCGAACGGGTAAATTCTTTGCCAGTGAATACGCTAATATTGAACCCGATCTAATCAGTGTCGCAAAAGGAATAGCTGGCGGATTTCCTTTGGCCGGTGTCATCGGTAAAGCTGAAATTATGGATGCGCCTTTACCCGGCGGATTAGGAGGCACTTATGCTGGATCACCCGTTGCTTGTGCGGCCGCACTAGCAGTGTTGGACATTATTGAACAAGAAAAATTGGTCGCGCGAGCCAACCACATCGGGCAACATTTTAGTAAGCGACTCAGGGAGCTGCAGGGCAATCACAGTGATGTAATAGGCGAGATAAGAGCCGATCGTGGCGCGATGATTGCAATTGAGCTAGTACATAACAGCGATCCATCTCAAGCTAACCCAGAATTGACTCGCGCCTTAGTCTCAGAAGCCCACAGCCGTGGTTTGATTTTGTTATCATGTGGTTTTCATGGCAATGTGATTCGCTGCTTGCCTGCACTAACAATTTCGGATCAACTCATCGACGAAGGCATGACTATTTTAGCTGATAGCTTTGCAGCGTTAACTGCCAATAATTAAACGATGGTAAAAAATATCGTATAATACTTCCCATGAATCCATAAATAGATCATTACTCGAGTTGCCTAAACAAAGAAAGACAACCCATTAAAATGGAGAAACAATGACCGAACAAATCAATAATAACAATTCAGTCGCTTTCCCTAAAGCAGCCCCTGACAGTATGTTGGCTCGCTTACTGCTAGCCTTTTTAGCGACTGCTGGACTTTTTTATGTCAACATTATGCCGGCGCTAGTCGACGGCTTAGTTGAGGGCTTAGGCTTTACCAATAAAGAAGCTGGCTTAGTTGGCTCTTCAAACGTTTATGGTGCTGCCGTCGGGGCGTTGTTGATTGTCTTTTTAATCAGCCGAATAAATTGGCGTACTGCTGCGTGGATATTTCTAAGCGGATTAATCATCATCGACATAGCCTCTATTTTTATCGGCGATGCGCAACTACTCACAGCACTCCGCTTTTTTCACGGTTTCATTGGCGGCATGTTAGTGGGCACTGGATTTGCTGTTATTGCTCGCACTAATCAACCTGATCGTACTTTTGGTATGTTACTTGGTGTGCAATATGGATTGGGCGGTTTAGGCATCATGGTCATACCACCGCTGGTTCCTGAGTACGGCACACCGATCTTATTTATCACACTGATTGGGTTTTCTGCTGTCACCGCATTAATGCTACCGTTTATCGACGACTACCCGATCGATACAACCACTACCAATAGTGTTGAGCATCAAACATCAGCTATTAAACTTCAGCCACTCAGTCTTACTCTGCTCGCCTTATTCTTGTTTCAAGCGGCCAATATGGCAGTATTTGCTTATATTATTGGGCTTGGTAAGTCCTTCGGCTTAGACCCCGCCTTTATAACGCCCGTATTGGGTGCCGCATCGTGGGTGGGTGTACTGGGGGCATTATTGGTCGTGGTGTTCTCGACCCGCTATGGCCGTTTTTTCCCAGTATTGACCGGAATGATGTTGACCTTAGCGGCGACCTGGTTACTGCACTTCAGCGGTTCACAACTGGCGTTTATTATTGCGAATTGCGCGGTCGGTATTACCTGGGCATTTATTATTGCTTACCTGTTGGGTATGAGCGCCGAATTTGATAAAGCGGGACGCATGGCCGCATTGGGCGGCTTTGCTTCTAAGATGGGGCTGGCTTCGGGGCCTTTTGTGGCCGCATTAATCGTCGGTGAAAACAACTATGCCTTGCTCATTAATGTCGCATTAGTGTTTATGGCGATCAGTATGATTGCGGCCATTATTCCGGCACGCTTTCTTGATCGCGAGGCTAAGTAAATTTTTGAAGGTCGTGTATATCTCTTCAAGATCAATACTGTCATTTTGTCATTAAGGTTGCCTATTATGCACCAACAAACATTAACGAAGCGAATGGCTCTGTATGCAATCTTAATGCTTGTGACCACCGTCAAAGCCGACCCCCTATTTTTTGATGACTTTAATGACGGCTTTAGCGGTTGGACAAGCAACGGTTATGCTTCTTCATCTACGCAGCGCGCCTTACTGCCCTACTCCGTCCGATTACGGGGCAGTGGCAGCACTCTATCACGATCATTCTCGACATTAGGCTGGCAAGATGTTGAGATTGGTTTCTTTGTGGCTGCCCGCAGTCTCGAGGGTTCTGACCGCTGTATCGTCGAAGTCTCATCTAACGGGGGTAGTAGCTGGGTTGAAGCGAAGGCGCTCGATGCTGATCAAGATGATGACCAACCTCGGTGGGCAACTCTTCGTTCGCCGGCTTATGACAACAATCCCGATTTGCGGCTTCGTTATCGAGCAGCAGTCAATAGTTACTATGATTACTGCTATGCCGAAGATGTCAGTCTCTCGGGTTTTCAACTCGGTAGCGAGTCCTGCTCGGTTAATTCAACCACCGATGATCTTTATTCAGGTTATACCAGCAACTTTGATCCGATAAGTGGCAGTGGCGTGACCAATCGCAGCGTCTTGACCGCAACGACCTTGAATAATGGACCAACCCCCACTTCGCCGGCTATTACTGGCAGTGGTTTTGCGATACCCGCAAATGCTGCCCCTCCCCAGCACACGTTTGAAGGCCGATTAGAGCTCTTCAATGAAGCGAACGCAGGTTCCTTCTTCGAGCGTCAAGATGATTATGACTATACTGACAGTTCCGACAATACTCGCAAGCACCTGCCTGAGTTTGACTTTGAATTTATCCAGTCAGGCACCCATTTAATTCCCGTTCAACGTGGCGTCATTCTCTCTGAGCATCCGAATTGGGAATTTATTATCGAGCCAGGACGCGTCTGGTCCGAAACTAATGACCAAGGAAAAACCCGTGCAGCACTGCCTTTTACTTTACAGCAGCGCAATGCCAACTGCATGCATAACGGCTTAATGACTTTCTTGTTTGATAATAGCAGCGTCTCTAAAGTGTTTTATCAAATCACCAGTGAGACTTGTGCCTATTTTCAGTTTGATATGTGGGGACTGTTAGATGCGCAATACACGCCTCAGACGGTAACGAATCTCTTACAGATAGCCGCCAATCACCAACAACATATTGCCGAACGCATGCCGCAAAAACCCATTGCCAGCCTCGCAATGGATTACCCTGGCGTGAACCCTAACGAGTTTGCTCACTCATCAGAGGTCTCACCATTAGATTTATCAATATTTGGTGTGATTGTCGATGGCACCCATTACGTGGGCGGTTGCGAAACACGTTACGGCACCCATCCATACTGCGATACTCTGCGTGTGCCTTCTTATTCCGTATCAAAGACAGCATTGGCCTCAGCAGGCGCCATGCGTTTAGAACAGTTATACGGCGACTTTTTTAGTCAAAGCATTACCAGCTTAGTGCCAGAAGCAGCTGCTAGCCAACAAGGTTACTTTTTTGACGTATCCGTCAATAATGCACTCGATATGGCGACCGGTAATTACCAATTATCGGGCTACTTTGATGATGAATACGCCAGCGATGTGAACAATTTCTTTTTACCAGAAACCCATGCCGAAAAAATGAATTTTGCCGTTAATCAATATCCGCGGCAGGCGACGCCGGGCACACAGATGCGCTATCACACCAGCGATACGTTTTTAGTGATGGCCGCGGCTCAACAGTATCATCGCGAGAAAGTGGGTTATTGCGGCGATGTGTTTGAGGATGTGGTCGTCGATGATATCTGGGCACCGTTGGGACTTGATGCCGGCAGCCTAACCACGCAACGAACCTACGACCCCATACAGCAACCTGTCGGTGGGCTTGGCGCCAGTTTCGTGCGCGATGATATTGCAAAATTGGGCCGTTTACTCGGCGTGGATCATGGTCGAATCAATAATATTCAGGTACTCGAACCTGAACAACTGGCCGCTGGCAAGTTTGCCACAGCCGCTGACCCAGGCGTATCGTGGATATCCAATGGACTTTATAACAATGCGTTCTGGGGTTTAAACCGCGGCTCGATCGCAGGTTGCAACGGTTTATATGTGCCTTATATGTCTGGCTTTGGTGGCATCACCATTGCTATGGCGCCCAGTGGCGTCGTTTACTATTATTTCAGTGATGGCTATAGCGTCGAATGGAGTCGCGCGTTGGCCGAGGCAGAAGAAATTCGGAGCAGCTGCATTGCCAGCACCCCTAATCCGCCGACCAATCTTGTTATCGTTGATGATCAAGCTGATGGATTAACTTTACGATGGACGCCTAACCCTACGCCGATTAACGTCATGCGCTTCAGAGTCTATCGAGATGGTCAGCTCGTTGCTATTACCAGTGGTAATGAATGGACTGACAGTGATGCGAACCTTGATCAAAGTCACGAGTATTTCGTTCAAGCACTGGATGTGATTAACCTTGCTTCAACGACGGGCGCTGCGCTGAGCTATGAACCCGCCGCCGAGCCCGTCACGATCCCCGTATTACCTTTGGCCGGCGCAGTAATGACAGGGCTCACGCTGCTGATCATTGCCTTGCGCCGTCGAGCTTAGCCACGGCGTCATAAAAATAGACGGTTAGTGCAATTAATTGCGCTAACACGACAACAACACTCACCGACATTAGGAGTCACCATGTGTTTGATTCATCGTGTATTCACAATTACACCTGTCGTTACTGCCAGTCTTTTGCTGCTTGCTAGTCATCATCCATCAGCTTATGGTCAAGCATCCGATGATGCCATCGAACCGCAGATGCAAGAAGTCACCGTCACGGTGCAGCGCCGCGAACAGAACATTCTTGATGTACCTTACAACATTACCGCCGTGTCGGGCGATGATGTTGCCGCATCGTTTACCCGCGATAGCGCTGAATTACTGCGATCTATTCCTGGTGTTAGTCAAATCGATCAAGGGCCTCGCAACGCTGCGCAGTTCAGCAGTATCCGCACCCGCGGGTTAAACGTCGATAGCTCAGCTAATTCTGATTATGCTGTTGCCTCAGTCGCCACCGTGTCGACCTATGTGAATGAAACGCCGGTTTATGCCAATCTCGCGTTGATCGATCTCGATCGAGTTGAAGTATTACG
>CALCNB010000260.1 GCA_937897785.1 uncultured Cellvibrionales bacterium
TACCCACTCCACCGCCGGCACAAGCCTGCATTCGTTGCGGTATGTGCGCAGAAGCCTGCCCAGCCTCACTATTACCGCAGCAGCTGTATTGGTTCTCACAGGGAAAAGAACTTGAAAAACTTGAGCAGCATAATATTGCCGACTGCATAGAATGCGGCGCTTGCTCATATGTTTGTCCAAGCAATATCCCGCTCGTGCAGTACTACCGAGCATCAAAAACTGATATTAAGCAACGTGAAATAGATCATCACAATGCTGAGTTAGCTAAGCGCCGATTTGATACCCGACAAGATCGATTAATCCGACTTGAACAAGAAAAAATTGCCGCCAAGCAGGCGCGACAAGCGGCAAGAAAAAAAACCAATCCGCCAAATGATAAACCCCCAGCGGCAAGCGCATCAGCGGCTAATGCCGATACAGCGACGACCACTGATAAGCCTGAGCGTGATGCAACGGTTAAAGCCGCTATTGAGCGTGCTAAAATAAAAAAAGCCACCCTTTCAACAACCACTGATGACCCTGTTGCGCGCGCTCAAGCCAAACGAGAAGCGCAATTAGCGCAAGACCAAGCGGATCCAGAGGCAAAACTTAGGCGAGCAGTTGAAAGTGCTCAGCAACGACTGGAAAAGTTACAGATAAAACTAGCGGCAGCCAAAGACAGTGACGATCCCAATGTCAACATTCTTGAAGCCGGCTTAGAAAAAGCACAATCGAAATTGATCATCAGTCAGCAAGCTTTAGATGACTATAAAAAAGCATCGCATTCTGAGGATTAGGCTTCATAGCGTAATGGATAAAAAATTATGGCCTTAATGAGAGTAACATCACCACATACACATAACCGACAAACCACTGGTCAGGTTATGCAACTGGTGCTGTTGGCTACTTTACCCGGAGTATTAGCGCTGACCTTTGTCTTTGGCTGGGGAACATTGGTTAATATCTTATTAGCAGTGGTATTTGCTATTGCTCTCGAGGCCTCAGCGTTAAAACTTCGAAGACGACCCGTAAAATTTTATCTCAATGATTACACTGCGATTGTAACTGCCGTTTTGCTAGCTATAGCCCTCCCGCCTTATTCGTCTTGGTGGGTGATTTTAGTGGGTATTTTCTTCTCGATTATTGTTGCCAAGCAACTGTATGGCGGTCTGGGCTACAATCCTTTTAACCCTGCCATGGTCGGTTATGTGGCATTGTTGATTTCATTTCCCGTGGCAATGACCGCTTGGCCCACTCCCATTCATCTAACTCCGGATACGGTAACTGTTCCAAATTTATTTGACGCCTTGTTAATTGGCTTAACCGTGATTGAACGACCAATGATCGACGGCTTCACAATGGCAACACCCTTGGACCTAGTCCGTCAAAACGATAGCTTGCTGCTTAATGACCTCATGAATGAGTATCCACAATTTGGTCGCTGGAGTGGTTATGGCTGGGAATGGGCTAATCTAGGCTTTCTTGTCGGTGGACTTTTTTTACTGCAGCGAAAGATTTTTACTTGGCATACACCCGTTTCAATGCTGCTAGCAATCGCCATTATGTCTGCTCTATTTTATGATGGTGGCTCATCCAACAGTGCTGGCTCACCGCTTTTTCATTTATTGGGTGGTGCAACTATGTTCGGCGCTTGGTTTATAGCGACTGATCCAGTGTCATCAGCTGTCAG
>CALCNB010000261.1 GCA_937897785.1 uncultured Cellvibrionales bacterium
ATATGCGGCCAATGCTTTTTTGGCGACTAAAATCAGTTTTATCAATGAAATTGCTAATTTGTGTGAAGCAGTGGGTGCCGATGCCCACAGTGTTGCTAAAGGGATGGGTCTTGATGGTCGTATAGGTAAAAAATTCTTGCATCCAGGGCCAGGTTATGGTGGTTCGTGTTTTCCAAAAGATACCTTAGCACTGATTAGAATCGCGCAAGAGAATGATGTGCCATCAAGGATTGTTGAAAGTGTTATCGAGGTCAATGCGGCACAAAAGGCGCGCATGGTTAAAAAAATACGCACAGCCTTGGGTGATGTGTCGGGTAAAGTCATTGCGGTATTAGGTTTAACATTTAAGCCTGAGACTGATGATATGCGTGACTCGCCGGCTTTATCGATACTTCCGCCATTATTAGATAAAGGAGCCGTTATTCGGGCCCATGATCCCAAAGGTATGGCAGAAGCCAAGCAAGAGTTGCCAGAGTCAGTTGATTATACTGATGATGTTGCTACGGCAGTGGCGAATGCTGATGCTGTGGTCATGATGACTGAATGGAATGAGTATCGAAACCTAAATTTGCGTGAATTAAAAAGTCAAATGCGAGGTAATGTGTTTATTGATCTTAGAAATATTTATGAGCGTAATGTCGTTGAAGAAGCTGGATTTGATTACTCAGCAGTGGGCCGATAAAAAGTCATGAAGATATTAGTGACAGGTGCGGCGGGTTTTATTGGTTCATCTCTCGCAATACGCTTGCTGCAAGAGGGCAATGAAGTCGTTGGTGTTGATAATTTTAACGATTATTATGATGTGAGTTTAAAGCACGATAGGATAGAGCGGGCTTTAGCTTACGAGAATTTTAAGATATTGCCAGTTGATGTTTGCGATAAGATCGCGATAAATAATTTATTTAAGCAAGAAAAATTTGATCGCTTGATGCACCTTGCCGCGCAAGCAGGTGTTCGTTATTCAATAGAGAATCCAGCCGCTTATATTGATGCCAATATGCATGGGTTCCTGAATATTCTTGAGGCCTGTAGAGAGCACCCTGTCGAGCATCTGGTTTATGCATCAACTAGCTCGGTTTACGGTGCCAATAAGGCTATGCCGTTTAATGAATCGGTTGGTACTAATCACCCCGTTAGTCTATATGCGGCCACTAAGAAAGCTAATGAATTGATGGCGCATACGTATGCGCATCTATTTAAGGTGCCCTGTACCGGCTTGCGTTTTTTTACGGTCTACGGTCCTTGGGGTCGACCCGATATGGCGTTATTCAAATTTACTCAAAAGATACTGACAGGTGAGCCTATTGATGTGTATGGCTTTGGAGAGCAGTCAAGAGACTTTACGTATATTGATGATATTGTCGAAGGTATCGTTAGGGTGATGGCTAGACCGGCGAGCGCATCAAAATGTTGGGATGCGATGAATCCTGACCCTTCTGTAGCTGATGAGCCTTATAGTATTTATAACATTGGTAGTAATAATCCACAGCCACTAATGCGTTATATCGAGGTATTGGAAGATTGCTTGGGTAGAAAAGCCGAAAAAAATATGCTGCCAATGCAGGCAGGTGATGTGAAAGATACTTACGCTGATGTAAGCCAGTTAATAAATGAGATTGATTATAAACCGACTACTTCAATAGAGGTGGGTATAGAAAAATTTGTTGATTGGTATGTTCGGTATTATAAAGTTAAGTCAAATTGGAGTAGAAAATGTTAATTCCAGTTATTTTATGTGGAGGTAGCGGCAGCAGATTGTGGCCAATGTCACGTTCATTATACCCTAAACAATTTTTAACTTTAATAAATGATATTG
>CALCNB010000262.1 GCA_937897785.1 uncultured Cellvibrionales bacterium
AAAATAAAGACAACGAAGAAGGCCTTCAGGAAAAACTGGTTCAAGTTAACCGTGTAGCCAAGGTTGTAAAAGGTGGCCGTATTTTTGGTTTCACTGCTTTGACGGTAGTTGGCGATGGTAACGGTAAAGTTGGTTTCGGCAGAGGTAAGGCTCGTGAAGTACCTGTGGCGATTCAAAAGGCGATGGAAGCCGCGCGCCGTAATATGGTAACCGTTGAGATTACATCAGGCACTTTACAGTATCCTGTCAAAGCGGCTCATGGCGCTTCAAAAGTGTATATGCAGCCAGCATCTGAAGGTACCGGTGTCATTGCTGGTGGTGCCATGCGAGCTGTTTTAGAAGTCGCCGGTGTGACCAATGTTTTAGCTAAATGCTATGGGTCAACTAATCCAGTGAATGTTGTCCGTGCGACTATTAAAGGCCTATCTGATATGCGCTCACCAGAGCAGGTAGCAGACAAGCGTGGTAAATCAATTGAAGAAGTAACGGCATAGTTTATTTTTTGCCTATACGAAAATATGCGTGATCGGAGTTAAGACTCATGGCAGCTGGAAAAACAATTACAGTCAAACAAACTCGAAGTAGTGCGGGCCGTATCAAGGCACACAAATCCTGTCTTTTGGGGCTAGGATTACGCCGCATCAACCATGTGGTTACCGTTGAAGATACTCCTTCGAACCGCGGTATGATTAATCGCGTTCACTATATGGTCAGTGTTCAGGAAGCAGAGAAATGAGCGAGTTAATGCGTCTAAATAATATTAAGCCAGCCGACGGCCATAAACACCGCGCAAGACGTGTTGGTAGAGGCATCGGCAGTGGTTTAGGTAAAACCTGTGGCCGCGGTCATAAGGGTCAAAAATCGCGTTCTGGCGGCAGCGTTAGACCGGGTTTTGAAGGCGGTCAAATGCCATTACAAAAGCGGCTGCCTAAATACGGTTTTACCTCGCGTATTGGTCGTGTCAGTGACCAAATTAGAGTTGGTGAATTAGCCAACATAGAGTCCGATGTTATTGACTTAGCGGCGATAAAAGCAGCCGGTTTAGTCAATAGCAATATTTTGCAGGTCAAAGTTTTCTTGCAAGGTGAAATTAATAAAGCGGTTACGGTTAAAGGTCTTCGAGTATCAGCCGGAGCACGTGCGGCAATTGAAGCTGCTGGCGGCAAAGTAGAAGATTAACTGACAGCCTCAACGCTGTCTTAAATTACGAATGAAAGCTTAACGATAAAGATAATAGATTATGGCGAAGCCACAATTATCACCGAATATGCAATCAGGCCTTGGCGAGCTATGGGCCAGGCTTCGTTTTGTCTTGTTGGCGATCATTATTTATCGTATTGGCACGCATATACCCGTGCCTGGAATTAATCCAAACAGTTTAGCCGACATGTTTAATCGTAGTGAAGGTACGATTTTAGATATGTTCAATATGTTTTCTGGTGGTGCACTTGAAAGAATGAGTATATTAGCGCTCGGCATCATGCCTTATATTTCAGCGTCAATTATCATGCAGTTAATGGGCTCGGTGAGCGACACTTTGAGTCAGCTTAAAAAAGAAGGCGAGTCAGGTCGAAGAAAAATCACTCAATATACTCGTTATTTAACGGTTGCGCTTGCTCTGATCCAAGCAGCAGGCATGTCAGCAGGCCTAGCTAATCAAGGTCTTTCTTATGTTTCAGGTATTGGTTTTTATTTGCCGGCGGTTATTTCTTTAGTGACTGGCGCAGTATTCATGATGTGGTTAGGCGAGCAGGTCACTGAGCGTGGCATTGGTAATGGTATTAGTTTATTGATATTTGCTGGTATTGTTGCTGGTTTACCAGGTGCTGTTGTTCAATCACTGGAGCAGGCTCGACAAGGCGAGTTAAATTTATTATTGCTGTTAGGGATATTATTTTTAGCGATCGCACTGATCTTCTTTATTGTTCGAATTGAGCGAGGCCAGCGACGTATCACCGTTAATTATGCAAAACGTCAGCAAGGTAAAAAGATGTTTGCAGCCCAAACCAGTCACTTGCCGTTGAAGGTCAATATGGCTGGCGTTATCCCCGCTATCTTCGCCTCAAGTATTTTATTATTTCCTGCCTCAATCGCTCAGTGGTTTGGTCAATCATCAGACGGCTCTGAATGGTTGCAAGAATTAGCTTTATATATCAGTCCAGGACAGCCTTTGAATGTGTTGTTATTTTCGGGTTTTATTATTTTCTTTTGCTTCTTTTATACGGCTTTGATGTTTAATCCCGATGAAGTGGCAGATAATTTAAAGCGCTCTGGTGCATTTATTCCGGGAATTCGTCCAGGTAAGCAGTCGGCCGAATATATCGACGGTGTATTAACCCGATTAACCATGTTTGGCTCTCTTTACATGGCTGGAATTTGTTTGTTGCCACAGTTTTTACAGGTATTTGCGAATGTCCCCTTTTATTTGGGCGGAACATCTTTATTGATCGTTGTTGTCGTGGTCATGGACTTTATGTCGCAGGTCCAGTCACATTTAATGTCGCATCAGTATGATTCTGTGATGAAAAAAGCAAATTTGAAGAATTTTGGTGGTAGTGGTTTAGCCCCTCGATAGGCTTAGATGAGTGAGTCGTGTGCTGGTGAAAAGCATCTCGAAAAATTGGAGTAATATCATGAAAGTGCGTGCATCGGTAAAAAAGATCTGCCGTAACTGCAAAATAATTCGCAGAAACGGTTCGGTGAGAGTTATTTGTAAGGCTGAACCAAGACATAAGCAGCGCCAAGGCTAGTCTAAAATTTAATCAGTTTGATTTTATTGACTTATAGCGGTATGCTACCGCGCCTTTTTTGACTGGCACTGTTAGATCGTTAGATTGGTTTTTTTGCGCAGATATTTTTAAGTTATTGTTTTATAAATATTTTTATCATTGACCTAAAGTTTTCTGTTTGACGTTGAAATTGTTTTAATTGCTAGTAATAGCTAAATTTGGAGATTTTTAATGGCCCGTATAGCCGGAGTCAACATTCCTGACCATAAACACACAGTGATAGCACTGACCTACATTTATGGGGTTGGAAGAACAGCAGCAGAAAAGCTCTGCCAAACGGTGGGTGTCGACCCAGCGGTAAAAATTAGCGCGCTGACTGAAGGTGAACTTGATAACTTGCGTAATGAAGTTGCTAAGCTGTCAGTAGAGGGTGACTTGCGCCGAGAAGTCTCTATGAATATTAAGCGTTTGCTGGACCTAGGATGTTATCGGGGCCTCCGTCACCGAAGAAGCTTACCTCTGCGTGGTCAGCGAACGAAAACTAATGCACGGACCCGAAAAGGGCCTCGTAAACCGATCCGTAAATAGATCAATTCTTTTCGATAACGATTGATAGCGAATAAGCTAGGAAGTTAGACAAATGGCAAAACCGGGCTCACAAGGTACGCGTAAAAAAGTTAAAAAGACGGTTGCTGATGGCATTGCGCACATTCATGCATCCTTTAATAACACCATTATTACGATCACAGATCGCCAAGGAAATGCGCTTTCATGGGCAACCGCTGGCGGATCGGGTTTTCGAGGCTCTCGAAAGAGTACTCCCTTTGCGGCACAGGTTGCTTCAGAGCGTGCAGGTAATGCTGCAAAAGAGTTCGGTTTACAGAATCTGGATGTCGAGGTAAAAGGCCCAGGCCCTGGCCGTGAATCCGCTGTGCGAGCATTGCATAGCTGCGGCTTTAACATCAGCAGTATTACAGACGTTACACCGATACCCCATAATGGTTGTCGTCCACCAAAGAAAAGACGAGTTTAAGCTTAAACTGTCCCATTAATATTATTTATGATCGATTTTTTATAAATAATTAAAGATAAATTTTTAGCAGCAGAGCGCAGGAATAAAATTATGGCTCGATATTTAGGCCCAACCTGTAAGTTAGCACGACGTGAAGGTACCGACCTCTTTTTGAAAAGTGGTGTGCGTGCCCTAGATAGCAAATGTAAGGCGGAATCTGTTCCTGGCGTACATGGTGCTAGACGTGGTCGTTTGTCTGATTACGGTGTTCAGTTACGTGAAAAGCAAAAAGTTAGACGTCTTTATGGCGTGTTAGAAAAGCAATTTCGTAACTATTATATAAAAGCCGCTAAGCAGAAAGGCGCTACTGGCGAAAATCTTTTGCAAATGTTGGAAGGTCGACTAGACAATGTCGTTTACCGCATTGGTTTTGGTGCTACTCGGGCTGAATCACGGCAGTTAGTTTCTCACGGTTCTATCTTAGTCAATGATAAAGTGGTGAATATTGCTTCTTACCAAGTTCAAGCCGGTGATGTGGTTTCAGTTAGAGAGAAGGCGAAAAAACAATTGCGTATTCAATCGGCTATGTCTTTGGCCGCGCAACGAGGCCATGTTGACTGGATTGACGTCAGTGAAGCCAATTTCCAAGGGACTTATAAATCTCCACCTGAACGTGCAGATTTACCCTCTGAAATTAATGAAAGTTTGATAGTTGAGTTGTACTCAAAGTAATAAGTGTGAATGTTTTTTGCGGGTCTTTTCGACCAAGTGCCTAACATTCTCACGTAAACTTGATAGTTTCTTTTTATAAAGATGCCGATTAAGTAGAGAAGGTTGGTCCAGAGTCATATCTTTGAATAGGAAATGATTCACTAAACATCCACGATCTTGAAATGTTTTTATCAAATATAGGTAGCGATATGCTAAGTGCAGGCAGCGATTTACTTACACCACACAAGATTGATATTGAAGAGCTCGGTCAGACTCGAGCTAAAATAACCCTAGAGCCTTTAGAGCGTGGTTTCGGCCATACGCTTGGAAACGCTTTGCGTCGTATTTTATTGTCATCAATGCCTGGTTCGGCAATCAGTGATGTTGAAATTGATGGGGTATTACATGAGTACAGCGCTATCGAAGGCGTGCAAGAAGATGTGATTGAAATATTGCTGAACCTGAAAGGGGTTTCAGTGATTATGAATGATCGTGATACGACAGTATTGACACTTTCAAAAACAGGTCCTGGTGTGGTTACTGCCGGTGATATCCAGTTGGATCATGAAGTTGAAATAAAAAATCCTGAGCATGTTATTGCTCATCTCAATGATAGCGGTTCACTGTCCATGAAGTTAACCGTCACTTCTGGCCGAGGTTATCAGCCGGTTGATTCTCGACCTGTTGATGATGAAGAGTCAAAAGCGATTGGCCGTTTGCAGTTGGATGCGTCATATAGCCCTGTTAGACGCGTATCTTATGTTGTTGACAGCGCTCGAGTAGAGCAGCGAACTGACCTTGATAAGTTAATCATTGACTTAGAAACAAACGGCACGCTCGATTCTGAAGAAGCGATTCGCCGAGCGGCTACTATTCTACAACGTCAGTTAGCGGTATTTGTTGACCTTGAAGGCGAGAAAGAGCTCGAGCCTGCGCAACAAGAAGAAGAGATAGATCCTATTTTATTGCGTCCGGTTGATGATTTAGAACTGACTGTCCGTTCAGCTAACTGCTTAAAAGCTGAAAATATTTATTATATTGGCGACTTAGTGCAACGTACCGAAGTTGAATTATTGAAAACGCCGAATTTGGGTAAAAAATCTTTAACAGAAATTAAAGACGTGTTGGCATCAAGAGGGCTTTCATTAGGTCTTCGTTTAGATAATTGGCCGCCTGCTAGTCTTCGTAACGACGATAAAATTCTTGCTTAGTAGATAGAATATTAACGTTTTAATTTAACTTGAACATATAGGGAACCTTGCCATGCGTCATCGTCATAGTGGCAGACAGCTCAACCGTAATTCTTCTCATCGTAAAGCGATGTTTCGTAATATGACTAATTCATTGGTTGAGCATGAAATGATCCGAACAACATTGCCTAAAGCGAAAGAATTGCGCCGCTTCGCTGAGCCTTTGATCACTCTAGCTAAACAGGACAGCGTTGCTAATCGTCGATTAGCATTTGATAGAACCCGCAGTAAGGATGCTGTTGGTAAGCTATTTTCTGAGCTAGGCCCGCGTTACGAGTCTCGGCCTGGTGGTTATATTCGTATTTTGAAGTGTGGTTACCGAACCGGTGATAAAGCGCCTATGGCCTATGTTGAACTGGTTGATCGCCCGCAAAATGATGAATTAGACTTTGATGATGATTTTGATGACGAATAAGATGCCACAATAAAAAAACCGAGCTAAGCTCGGTTTTTTTATGTTTGTTGAAAATGAATAAAGAGAATAAAGTTATTTTTTTAATAACGGCTTAAGAAATTTACCAGTATGTGATTTTTTAACTTTGATAATCGCCTCAGGTGTTCCTTCGGCAATTATTTGGCCGCCACCACTGCCGCCTTCTGGCCCCAGATCAATTATCCAATCGGCTGTTTTTATTACATCGAGATTATGCTCGATGATGACCATCGTATTGCCTCTGTCGCGCAAATGATGCAATACGGTTAATAGTTGCTGAATATCGGCAAAGTGAAGTCCCGTAGTGGGTTCGTCGAGGATGTACAATGTTCTGCCTGTGTCGCGTTTGGAGAGCTCTTTGGCTAATTTTACCCGCTGAGCTTCGCCGCCGGACAGGGTTGTTGCTGCTTGACCGAGCTTGACATAACTGAGGCCAACATCGATTAAGGTTTGAAGTTTTTTTGCAATCGAAGGTATGGCCGAAAAGAACTTGAGCGCGTCTTCTGCCGTCATATCTAACACTTGATAAATATTTTTTCCCTTATAGGTGACTTCTAAGGTTTCGCGGTTATAGCGCTGGCCTTTGCAGACGTCACAGGCGACGTAAACGTCGGGTAAGAAGTGCATCTCGACCTTGATGACGCCGTCGCCTTGACAGGCTTCACAGCGCCCCCCCTTAACATTAAAACTGAATCGTCCAGGTTTATAGCCACGTGTGCGAGCTTCTTGGGTGCCGGCAAATAATTCGCGGACTGGCGTAAAAATACCAGTGTAGGTGGCAGGGTTAGAGCGAGGTGTTCGACCAATCGGACTTTGATCAATGTCGATACATTTATCTAAAAGATCTAAACCTTCTATCGAGCCGTGAGGCGCTGGTTTAAGGGTTGTCGCACCATTGAGTGCAGTGGCAGCAGCGGGGTAGAGCGTACCGTTAATTAAGGTTGATTTGCCTGAACCGGAAACCCCGGTAACACAGGTCAGTAAACCTAAGGGGATATTGATATCGACTTTTTGAAGATTATTTCCCGTCGCAGCAGTTAAACGAATTTGTTGATCTTTATCGATTGGGTGCCGTTGACTAGGCACAGCAATATATTTTTTACCGCTGAGGTATTGACCGGTAATCGACTTGCGGCAACGCATGATTTTATCGATGCTACCTTGAGCAACAATTTCACCGCCGTGCACCCCGGCTCCCGGCCCGATATCAACGACATAATCGGCTCTTCGAATCGCGTCTTCATCATGTTCAACGACAATCACGGTGTTGCCTAAGTCGCGAAGTCGAAGCAATGTTTTGAGAAGACGTTCATTGTCGCGTTGGTGCAAGCCAATGGATGGTTCATCTAGGATGTACATGACGCCTACTAAGCCGGCGCCAATTTGGCTGGCTAAACGAATACGCTGTGCCTCACCACCTGATAGACTATCCGCATTTCGGTCGAGGGTCAGATAATTTAAACCGACATCAACTAAAAATTCTAACCGCTGATGAATTTCTTTGATAATTTTATCGGCGATTTTACCGCGCTTACCGGGCAGAGACAGTCGATTAAAATAGTCGTGCGCTGTAGAAACTGGCATGGCAGTAATGGAAGGCAAGTTTTTTCCATCAACAAATACATGTCTGGCGCTGCGTCTTAGCCGCGAACCGGAACAAGATGGACAGACTTGGTTACTAATAAATTTAGTCAGTTCATCGCGCACCATCTGTGATTGGGTCTCACGGTAACGGCGCTCCATATTGGGTATGATGCCTTCAAATGCATGGGTGCGTTTGAAAACATCACCGCGATCATTGACATAGGAGAAAACCACTTCTTCGTCACTGCCGTTTAAGATGATTTCACGGTGTTTTTTAGTTAATTCTTTAAATGGCGTGTCGATAGAAAAAGAAAAATGTTCCGCTAAAGATTTTAACATGTGAAAATAATACACACTGCGTTTATCCCAACCCCTAATGGCACCCTCAGCGAGGCTAGAGTCTGGGTACTGAACAACACGCTCTAGATCAAAATATTGTTTTACTCCTAGACCGTCACAGTCTGCACAGGCGCCAGCAGGATTGTTAAACGAGAATAAGCGTGGCTCTAGTTCATTGATGCTATAGCCGCACTCTGGACAAGCATAATTAGCCGAGAAGACCATATCATCGGCTTCACCATCAATAAAGCCAATACTGGCGACTCCTTCAGCTAAACCCAGTGCTGTTTCAAAAGAGTCGGCGATCCGTTGTTGAAGATCATCTCTAACCTTGAACCGGTCGACGACTACTTCGATGCTGTGCTTGTTATTTTTTTTCAGCGCAGGAATTTCATCAATATCGTAAATCTCACCATTGACTCTAACTCTTACAAAACCCTCTTGCTTTAGTTTGTCGAACAGCTTTAAGTGCTCGCCTTTACGATCTTTTATGATCGGCGCTAACAACATCACTTTACTGCCTTCGGGAAGGGCGAGAACGGCATCAACCATTTGACTCACGGTTTGTGCTTCTAGATCGAGTTGATGGTCAGGGCATTGGGGTGTTCCGGCACGAGCATAGAGTAAGCGTAAATAATCATAGATTTCAGTAATCGTGCCGACGGTGGAGCGAGGGTTGTGAGAAGTTGATTTTTGCTCAATTGAAATAGCGGGTGACAAACCTTCGATGTGATCAACATCGGGCTTTTCCATCAAAGATAAAAATTGGCGCGCATAAGTTGACAGCGATTCAACATATCGACGTTGACCTTCTG
>CALCNB010000263.1 GCA_937897785.1 uncultured Cellvibrionales bacterium
TGGCGCACAGCCTCTCCTAAGCCAGGGTTAAGTTCTACTTCAAGGTCAAGATGCGTATGTATATCTAATAATCCTGGCATCAGCCAAAGGCCATTAGCATCAACAGTAGTACCCACATCATCAAAGCTCAGCTCAGGTCCTAGTGCGAGTATTTTCCCATCCTTAATGGCAAGATCTCCAGATTGAGGCCGCGTACCCTCACCATTAAAAATTAGGGCATTTTTTATTAATACATCGCAGCTTTGTATTGACGAAGTTAGAAATTCAGCTGTCATCTCTATCACCTAATTATGTTTAATTTAAGCCGTTTTGATGCCCGTGTATTTACTCGCGTACTTCAATGCTGATATTCGATGCACGAGCCTGCGTTCGGAATAATCAACCACGGCATAATGTTGAACCGCCTGTTGATCCCAAATTAATAAATCACCCACCTGCCATCGATGACGATAACTAAATTCAGGCTTTTGCATATGCTTGAATAGCATGTTCAGAATAGCTTCGGCTTCTAAAGGCGGTAAGCCCTCAATAAAACGGGTATAAGTTTCATTCACGGTTAACCAATGTCGTTGCGTTACTGGATGAGTCTTTACTACAGGATGAGAATGAATGAGCCCTTTCACTAAGGCATCACCAACCATCGGCCCTAGCGGCATGCCACTGCGCCAACCCAATTCGTAGAGATGACCGTAGTCATGCACGGCACTTAAATCGCAGACCAACGTTTTCATTTTATCCGACAGCGCATCATAAGCGGCGGCTGTACTTCTAAATACCGTATCACCCCCGTGTTGAGGAATAATTTTTCCGTGCAAGAAATTTATAATTGGGGGGTATTCAAGAAAGGTTTCATCACAGTGCCAGGAATCGGCACGATCGCCTTTATCAGAGTCAATAACCGTTAAATAAGGAATCTCTTCATCGACCCCGAACTGATCAGTGGCATTGTGCTCGGGCTCACCAAAAAATAAGGCAATATCGGCATGCTGCTGGACGGTCATATCCATTGCAGGAATAGAAATAACTTGATGCTGATAAAGTGCATCTGCAATCTGTTCAAAAATACCGTCGTTTAAGGGTTGAGAAAAATCAATACCCTCAACTCTCGCCCCCAATAAACCGCCTATCTGATTGATTTTTAGAGCCATATTAATATTCACTGTGTTTTTAATTATTTTAGTCTACCAAACTCAAAAATGAATGAATATTACATCAATGACGGTTGGAAGAACGACAGTGATTAAGACTCGATCGAGCACATCGTTTTAGAAGACTGAAATCACTTGCCTGTTGGACAAGATAGGATGAGATTTTCAACGATTGGGTGTTATAGGAAAAGTTGCTTAAAATAGTCGCTGTGGGTCAGTCACTGGGAGAATAACCATCTAATACCTAAGGTTTAACGTCGCCGAACGATCACGAAGCCGAGCAAAGCTGATGCGTATAAAACCAAACTAGCGGGCACAGGCACTACAGCTACATGCATTCTATTGTAAGTGAAATCAACGCTTGTAAACGGTGCCCGACCCCAAGTTGACCAACCTTCGCTGACATAGGCCGCATCACCTAAACTGACATTGACATTAAGGACGCCATCAACTAAAAAATGAGCTGTTGTCGTCGGCATTAATAATACATCGACATTCATGGTGTACGCATTATCATTGACAGCTGTAACACCATAGACATTCGCGCTGTCGCGAGAGTAACTGCCATAATCAACGCCTTCAATAAAAATACTGACGGCGTCTGCAGTCGAAGTTGAAGCAAGGTCTGCCTGCATGGCAATGGTCATAAAACTTAGACTGCCGATTTGAGCATCCGGTGTTGATAGCATGAAAGAAAAGTCTTGTCCGTCTACCGATTGCCATGCAATAGACGACACCGTGCTGTGAAATGCATGGGACGTGGTAGAGATTAAAAGGAGTAAGACTGTCACAATACTACTAGATATTTTCATAAGCCTTTATTATCAAAACTATTTATAGGGAGCTTAATGACTAACGAAAAATAATAGTCACCTCTATAGGTATAGCTCGAATTTATCAGCTCATGAGATCACGATTGATTTTAAAACAACAAAAATAGTGACGCAGCTCACAAAAATACAGTTTTGACCAATAATAATGACCACGGCAGGACCTGAGTCATAGCAACGGGTGGTTTGAAAATATTCTTTAAGAGAATGGACAAGCAGACAGACAGATTTTTTACCGCTATATTCATCGAAGATATCGATCAATCGATAACCTAACGGCAAAAAAAACCGCAGTCAAGGACTGCGGCTTTTGAAAGTGCTAAGTTATTTATTTACGTCGGCCAAACACACCGAAACCTAAAATTGACAGTGCTAAGGCAATAAGCCCAAGACCACCAACAGCTGGCACGCTTACCGCGTTACCAGAGCCACCATTCAGTCCTTGTAGGACTAACAATTCAGCGGCATCGCCGTCAGAGTTATCATCAGGATCAGTGCCTACCGCAATTTCTACGGTATTCAAGATACCATCGCCATCACGATCAGCATCACAAGCATCACCTAGTGAATCACTATCCGAATCCAATTGGTTAGTATTGGCATCACTAGGACAATTGTCAGCATTATCTCCTACGGTGTCGCTGTCAGTATCAGCTGTTTCGGCGGCATCATCAGGGAAGGCGTCACTGGCATTGAGCGCGCCGTCACCGTCACGATCGTCGTCACAGGCATCGCCTAAGTCATCACCGTCTAGATTAGCTTGGTTATCCTCACTAACACCATTAGCGATGGCTGGACAATTATCAAGATAATCAGCAATACCGTCACCGTCGGTATCAGTAGATGTATCATTATTATTGATATCAAAACTAACGGTGACAATACGGAAGTGAGAATCACTGTTACCTGCATCATTTGCCTCGCCTGATGTCGGCGTTAAAGACAAGGTAGAACCCTCAATAGCTGCCCATGATGAACTACCCTCTAAGACATTACCCGACCCACTAATAGTGGAATCAACCGGGCCACCTTTAACAAGGTAATCAGTGCCATCGATAGTAATTGTTGCCCTTTCGTTACCGTACATCGGGAAAGGCGTAGCAGTAACAAATGAGAAGTTGCTTACATCAACTGGCCCATTCGCATCAGAAACTGAGAAGATAACTGTCTCACCCTCGTTGATTTTTCTGTCAGTACTTCCTGTGGCAGGCTTAACACCAAGCCCGTAGATAGTTCCATCACCAGCAACTTGTTGTGATAATTTTGCTGCTGCGCCAGTTGTATCCGTCGCAGTGATAGTTAATGTATAGCCACCAACCTCACTAGAAATAACCAACTGGTTCTGACCAAAAACATTCGCAGAATCTGGCGTCAAATCAAATACAAGATTTTCAATGCCGTCACCATCAGGATCTACGTCACAAGCATCACCAGTACCGTCATTATCAGCATCTGCTTGATCTAGGTTTGGCGTATTTGGACAGTTATCTGATGCGGTTGCGACAGTGTCACCATCGGCATCATTAGCAACGTCCATAGTCATATCACTAATACGATACTGAGTCACATTACTAGTCGAACCATCGGGATTGTTATAGGCTTCAGTAGCAAGCATAGTAACACTTGACCCAGTTGACCCGTACCATGTGAAGTCAGAGGCACAATTATTTGTTGCAAAATTAGCCGCTAATGGGTCATTAGTACAATAAAGACGATTGTTGTAATCAATGCCAAGTTCATTAACCCCACAGGCCCCCGCTGGGTCACAGTAAGCATTACCCTTGACTGGATAAGACTCACCGCCAAAGGTCAAAGTGCCTCTCTCAGTAGTGGCAATTTGCTTGCTTAATGCAGCTATGATGACTGGATCAGCAAATGCGACTGCCTGACCACTGGCATTCGATAGTGTCGCTGTAAATGCATCATCCTCATCAATCTCCCAATTTGCAGGCGTTATCACATTTTGAGACTCATCAATCTCTGTTGTAGCTGGATCATCAACATCATTAACAGCAGGCAAACTAACACCTAGGCCAACAAGTGGATTAGAGCCACTGTTAAGAATCTGTGAAGCCACCTTCGCTGGAGCACCACTAACAGAACCGGTAACAGTCAGTGTGAAGTTACCGCCTAGAGAGCTAAATGAAATAGCGTCTTGTCCAAACAAGTTATCGTCAGTTGTTTCAGGGACAAAGTTGAAGCTTAAGTTATAGGTACCATCACCATCGGGGTCATCATCGCAAACGTCACCATAAGCATCAGAATCAGCATTCGCTTGGTTGGTGTTACCAACTAAAGGACAATTATCAACGTCATTATTAACTGTATCACCATCAAGGTCCAAATTAATATCAACAAGATTACTAAGAGCTCCAATATCTTCTGGAATCTCATATAGAGCGAATGTAGAATCCGTCTCTGTATAATTTAAGTAGGATGTTTCCTCTATACTGTAGCACCCCGACTCCATGCACCCATCACTATGCTCCTCAGGTAAACTATTACAGTCAACTTTAAATAAATTAACCTCTCCCTCATCACATTCTGGGCATTCAGAGGTGTCCTGTGAAGAGAAACTAAAACTACACTCTGGGTATGGAGGACAAAATTTATTATTATGAAAATCACTCGCCCAACTTATCAAATCA
>CALCNB010000264.1 GCA_937897785.1 uncultured Cellvibrionales bacterium
CGGGAGTGATTCCGATAGCGGGTGGCGCACATCCCAGTTCTTGCTCACCTCATTACGGTTTTGATGTGCCGCATTTCAAAGAATACGCTGCCTCAGCAAAAGAAGGCGGCTTTGCCAGTTATGCCGATAAATATATCCACGGTAAAACAGAGATCGACTATCAAAACTTAGTGGGTGGACTCGAGAGTATCAAACAATTGCCCTTAGCGGTCTATTAACCATTGCTTTTCTGGTCTAATAAAAGTGTTAGATCAGTCGTTATCCTTGGAGAAAATAAATGAGTGAGTTTGCAACTGATTATAGCTTGGCTGAATTGTTGATCTGTGCCAATGCTGCTGCTTACGACAACGACGGTGAGATTTTAGTGACGGGTATTGGTGTGTTACCCAGAATAGCCGCAAGCTTGGCCATGAAGACCAGCAATACTGATATCATGATGACTGACTCAGAAGCATGGTTGCTGTCCGAGCCAAACCCGGTCGGTAATCGTCCTGATGATTTTATTCAGCAAAACGAAACTTGGATGGGTTTTTCTCGAATTTTTGATAATGTTTGGAGCGGTTGTCGGCACATTACGGGCGGCCCAACCCAAATGGACCGTTTTGGTCAAAGCAATATTTCTTGTCTAGGTGGAACTTACCAGCAACCTAAGGTGCAAATGCTAGGCGCTCGAGGCTTTCCAGGAAATTCGATCAGTCATGCAAATTCCTTTTTAATTCCCAGCCATAATACCCGTGTTTTTGTTGAAGGCGAATGCGATATGGTTTGCACGATCGGCTATAATCCTGCCAGATTACCTAAAGGGCATCAGTTGTCTGATGTTGATTTGCGTATGGTATTAACGAATCTTTGTGTGATGGATTTTGGCGGCCCTGATTATCAAATGCGCGTGGTCAGTTTGCACCCCGGGGTTACGATTGATGAGGTGATAGAAAATACCGGCTTTGAACTTTGCATTCCGGACATTATTCCTGAGACGGTTGCGCCTACTGAAGCGCAGCTGGCAGTTGTTGCTCAGCTTGATCCGCATAACTTACGTTCACGGCAATTAAAAGATGATCCGCCAGGTGTTCGTAGCTAATCTTATTGTCTATTTTTAACGTAAAACGTAAAACGTAAAAGGAAAAGTCATGTCTCAACCTTACGGTACTACGATCAATGCCAGCGGTGTGGCAGAATTGATTTTTAACCATCCGCCTGTTAATGCTTTTGACAGCGCAACATGGTTCGCTATTGCCCAAGAAATTGAAGCTTTAGGTAAAAATGATGCGGTTAAAGTCATTATTATAGCCGCTGAAGGCAAAGGCTTTTGTGCCGGCGTTGATATTAAAGAATTGGCCGCTGATGGTTCGAAAATACTCGATGTTAATCGAGGCAATTACGACACCTTTAAAGCGATTCATCTCAACCCTAAGCCAGTGATTGTGGCGCTACACGGTTTTGTTTTAGGCGGGGGTATAGGCATAAGCGGAGCGGCAGACATTATCATTGCTTCTGAGTGTGCTAGTTTCGGCGTGCCAGAGATTGACCGAGGTGCTATGGGTGGTGGTGCGCATTTACAGCGCATGTTCCCGGTCCAAAAAGTTCGTTATATGTATTTTACCGGTGAGTTTATCGATGCCCAAGAGGCCTATCGTCTTGGTGCTGTAGAGCGTGTTGTAGCTCGTGATCAATTGATGCCTACAGCACGTGAAATGGCTGAGACCATCGCCACTAAATCACCGGCGATGGTTAAATTGGCAAAAGAAGCATTAACGGGTGTTGAGGATGGTAACTTAGAAGATAAATATCGATGGGAGCAGGGTTTTACCTTTGAAGCCTATACCATGGGTGACTCACAAGAAGCGCGGGACGCTTTTGTTGAAAAGCGCAAAGCCGATTTTGAATAGTTTTATTTTTGGATAACGATAACTGTACTATGGATTTAAATTACACCGAACAGCAAGTCGCTTTTAGAGCTGAGGTTAGGCAGTGGCTAGCCGATAATGTGCCTGTCGAACCCCTTCCCAGTTTTGATACGGCCGAGGGTTTTCAAGCTCATCGTGAATGGGAAGCGAAGTTATATAAAGGCCATTGGGGCATGATTACGTGGCCTGAAGAGATGGGTGGTCGCGGTGCTGACTTATTGCAATGGCTTATTTTTGAGGAGGAGTACTACGCTGCTGGTGCGCCTTTAAGAGTCAATCAAAACGGCATCTTTTTATTGGGTCCGACGATGATGGAGTATGGTACCGAAGCGCAGAAGCAGCGTTTTTTAACGGGCATGGCCACCGGTAAAGATATTTGGTGTCAAGCTTGGTCTGAGCCGAATGCAGGTTCTGACATGGCCGCTATCCGCGCCAAAGCTGAGCTCTCT
>CALCNB010000265.1 GCA_937897785.1 uncultured Cellvibrionales bacterium
TGGACTCATTATGTATTAAAGACATGAGTGGTCAGCTGACACCTGCTTTCGCATTAGATTTAATTCCAGCACTTAAATCATTGGGCCTACCGGTTTACTTGCACTGTCATAGTACCGACGAAGCGCGTGCCCTCGGTGTCCAGACGGTTGCGATTGAGGCCGGCATTAGTGGTATTGAAGTCGCTGTTGAGCCACTAGCAGGCGGCGCTTCGCATCACGATGTTGAAAATATCTGCTACTTAAAAGGCGTGATACCTACCAACGCCAAAGCGATTACAGCTCTAAAAGCTAATCTTGCTGAGGTTTTTGGCTCGCGTGCGCAGAGCCGACAAGACGCGGCCATTCCCTTGGCGACACTAAAAAAATTGGTTAGCTTAGGAATTCCAGGCGGTGCTATTCCCTTTATTGTGAAAGACTTGCAGGCCAATGTCTGTGGCATGTTCGGGGTTGATCTCGACGAGGCACTGGTTTTATTTGAAGATGAATTACGCAGGATTCAAAGCCAATTAGGTTTTGTTCCCTTAGTGACGCCCACCGCCGATATCATTGCAAAGCAGACCATTAAAAGTTTGGGTAATCGTCAGCGTACGGCTGCTTATCAATTGGTTGATCCCAGATTCTGTCGTTTGGTACTCGGCCATTATGGCCAAGTGGTTAATCACGCAACAGATGAGCAGGTCGATGTGGCCGCTGAATTAGTAGAAGAGGTTAAGCAGTATTGCGCCGCCATTGAGCAAGACGCCGACGGCTTTCGCAGCAAGGCAGGTCGTATTTTTCCCGAGCCCAGTGTGCTGGCGGAACATCCTGCTACGATTGCTATTGATCACGATGTTGCTGGGGTCGAAGAATATGTCGGCGACTTATTTTCACGTTATCCACAATCCTGTGAAAATTTTGGTACGGTTCAAGAATGCGTGATGATGCATATTATGCGCCCAGCCGGTAAAACGGATCGCTTATTGACAAAAAATATTTTACAGCCAACCGAAGAGCGCTTACGATTTATTCTTAATCAGACGTTGCATTTACTACCGGGTAAGGATATACCTGAATCGCGTCAGGCCGCCGCCGATGAGTTGACTGATGAGTTTTTGTTGGCAGCCTTGGGTGATTACGACGGTATTGTTAACGGCATTAAAGATTTAGTGCTCAATGGTGATACAGAAAGTATTCGTCTGCGCATCAATCAACGAATGATCGAGGTCATAGATCCTATTTGTCAAACTAATGATGATGCACGCAAAAATCGCTATTACATTGAAAGGCGTTTTGTTGGCCTTTTTGCGGGTGCGGTGTTTTGGGACTTACAGCGAATTTGTCGACGTACTGGGGCAGATTCACGCGCCTCACTCGATGAAATGACGGCCCGTAAGCTCGATCGTATTATCTCTACAACCCTCAAGCGTCGCCGTCGCGAAGGTGTGGGTCAGGCGCAAGATTTCCTCTCTTAATGAGTTTCGCTGATATAAGCTTGCCCGTTAACTGACTCGCTGGGTATATTTGCTGTAATGTGACTAGCAGCTGATTTCGCTTAAGCTATTTCTAACTGTTTACTATTCACCTTGTGTTACGCTAATAATAAGGTCAGTCGTCATGCAAACAAAAAAAACTTTTTGTTCTATTTGTTCTGCCTTTTGTGGATTTGAGGCTGAGGTAGAAGATAACCATATACTCTCTTTTCGTCCTGATACTAACCATCCGCTGAGTGAAGGCTTTAGCTGTACTAAGGGTCGGCAATTCCCCGATCTGTTAAACGCGAAAAATCGCTTGGTTAAGCCGCTAAAACGGCAGGGCAAGGATTTCGTTCAACTGAAAAAAAGCGAAGCTTTAGATCAGATTGCCGCGCGATTAATGGCTATTAAAGACCAATATGGCCCTGAATCAATTGCTCTGTTTTCGGGTAACGGTGTGCAGTTTAAGGGAGCGACAGTGCCAGTGTTTCATGCGTGGCTGAATGCGCTTGGCTCGCACAATATGTTTAGTACGATGACGATTGATCAGCCGGCAAAAATTATTGCTACTGGTCGGCACGGGGTGTGGGCGGGTGGTGTGCAGTCGTTTGAATCCTCGGACGTGGCGATATTGGTCGGCAACAATGTGGTCGTATCGAGTTTAAATCAGTTGAGCGGTCCGCCGGGTTGGCGGCCTAAATCGATTAAACAAGCGAAAAAGCGTGGTTTAAAACTTATAGTCATAGACCCACGGTTGACCGAAACGGCACAGCTGGCAGATCTTCATTTGGCGATTAAGCCAGGGCAAGATGCCGTTTTATTAGCGGGCATGATTCGTCTGCTGATTCAGAAATCACTTTATGATCATGATTTTTGCCAGCAATACACTGATGACTTTGCCGCGCTTAAAGCGCAGGTTGAACCTTATGAGCTTACCTTTGTGGCTGAGCAGTCAGGCATTGACGCAGCGCTAATTGAGCAAGCAGTTGACCTATTTGGCGGCCAAAAACGTGGCTGTGTATCCAGTGGTACAGGGCCTGATATGGGGCCGCACCCTAATTTATCCGAACACTTGATCTGCGCCATGAATACCATATGTGGTCGACACAATCGTACTGGCGATAAGGTTAACACTTCTTTATTAACCCCGAATATGCCGCCGATGGAAGCGGTGATACCTTGGGATTTTCTTCCGCCAACACTTAATCTTCAGGCAAATAATCGACGCTCTAGGATTGCTGACGCGAGGCAGGTGTATCAAGAGATGCCTAGCTCAACTTTAGCTGATGAAATTTTGACAGCCGGCAAGGGGCAAATTAAAGCCTTAATCGTGATTGGCGGAAACCCCGTGTTATCGTTACCAGACAAGACTAAAATTAAACAAGCCTTAAGTGCGCTTGACTTATTGATCTGTATTGACGTTAGGCGCACCGATACCACGGCATTGGCTGATTATATATTGCCGGCTAGTTATGGCTTAGAGCGGCCCGAAATCACTAGCTATGCCGATTTCGTATTTGATAAACCCTTTCACCAGTTTGCCGAAAAACTCATCGAACCGCCTGGTGATGCGACTGAAGAGTGGATTTATCTTGCCGAGCTGGCTAAACGAATGGGCTTAGTGCTTGACTTGCCTGGCGGCCAAGTCGATAGCCAGCATTCGAATGAAGACTTTATTGGTTTGTTAGAGAAACTCTATCCTGCCGAGGCAACTAAAGTGCCGATTGCCGAGATTGCGAGTCATCATGGCGGTAAACTCTATGAAGCGTTTTCTGATGTGACTGTTATGCCGGCTCTTGAAGGGATGGATGATAAATTTCAGCTAATGCCCGAGGGTGTGGCGCAGGAATTTGCGGTATTGGCGAAAACATTAGCGGATCAAGACAGTCGTGATGATCGCTTTTTATTGATTTGCCGACGAAATAAATATGTTTACAATTCAATGTGTCATGAATTACCGAAGTCGGTCACCAGTAATCCTGTATACATGCATCCCGATGATATTCTCTCTCTCGGCGCAGAAGTGGGCGATAGGGTAGCGTTAGAATCTGATTTTGGAAAAATAATCGCTATGTTGTCTGCCGACGTGACCTTACGGCGAGGCGTGGTTGCCAGTTCGCATAATTTTGGCGATGATAGCAATGGTCAAAATAATGAAAATTTTGCTTCGGTATCGGAATTGTTAAGTATGGAAAACAGTAATGATAATTATGCCCGAATGCCGATAATGACAGCGGTACCTATTACGGTTGTTAGGGCTTAGACGACAAAAATAAAACTTCACTGACTGGGAATTGGAGATCGATCGATGAGCGAAAAAAGTCAAGCACAAATCCTTTTAGAGCGCTATTGGGAAGAGGCCAGCAATCAAGGCAACTATGAGTTGGTACGTGAATTGTGTGCCGATCCAATTATCCGTCATGATGTTGATGGTGGCGTGACAAAGTTAAGCCACGATGAGCAAATTGCACGGGTAAAAATGGGTGTTGAAGATTTTGGTGTGCATATTGATCGTATCATTACCCATGCAGATGATACTTATGTGACATCTATTTGGGAGACTAAATCAGCTAAAGATGAAAATATGAATCTTTGCGGAATTGAAGTATTTAAAGTTGAAAATGGCCGTTTAGCCCATTGTTGGAATGCGCCTTACGGTAAAGGGAAGTGGGGTTAAGTTGATCTTTAAAAGAACCGAGCAAGCAGTAAAATCACTTGCTCGGTCATTGATGCTAACTTGCAACAGCGGTTTCTTTGGCCGTGTCGAGTGCCACAATCACTTTAGCATTGTCGAGCATGCGGTTAGAGAAGCCCCACTCATTGTCATACCATGCTAAAACTTTCACGGTGTTTCCAATTACTTTAGTCTGGGTGCTATCAAACACTGAAGAAGCAGGGTGATGATTGAAGTCAGTTGACACTAATGGGAGAGTGTTAACAGCAAGCACGCCTGCTAACTGCTGTTCGGCCGCGCCAGATAAAATAGAATTGACTTCTTCAACCGTGGTGTCACATTTGGCGGAAAAGGTAAAATCGACTAATGAAGTATTGATCACGGGTACGCGAACCGCTAGGCCATCAAGTTTGCCTTTCATTTCAGGAATTACATCACCGATCGCACTGGCTGCACCGGTTTTAGTTGGAATCATTGAGTGAGTGGCTGAACGCGCACGACGTAAGTCAGTGTGATAAACGTCAGTCAACACTTGATCATTGGTATAAGAGTGAATAGTGGTTGCAAGTCCTGATTCAATACCGATGGTATTGTTTAAGGCATAGACTAACGGTGCAAGACAGTTGGTAGTGCATGAAGCATTTGAGATTAAGCGATGTTCTGCAGTGAGAATTTGATCGTTGACACCAAACACGACGGTGGCGTCGAGGTCGGTACCTGGCGCTGAAATTAAAACGCGTTTCGCACCGGCTTCAATGTGTTTTTCAGCAGCTTGGCGCTTGGTGAATAAGCCTGTGCATTCAAATACCACATCGATGTCCATTTCAGCCCAAGGTAAGTCACTGGGATTGCGCTCTGCCAACACTTTAATATTATCGCCGTTCACCACTAAGTTATTATCAAGCACCGACACTTGTCCGGGAAATCGGCCATGAGCCGTGTCATATTGCATCAGATGAGCGTTGATATTTGCGTCACCGAGATCGTTTAATGCAACAATCTTATACGGCAGTGATTCGCCTGCATTCAATCGCTCGTAGTAAGCCCTGAGTACATTTCTACCGATACGACCAAAACCATTAATAGCAACTCGAAACATTTTTTCTCTCCACTGGTATTCTTAACCGAGCCATTCTGACGGGTAGACAATTAAATTCTGCGGTACTAGACGTGGTGGTGCTCGCCCAAATATGAATGGCAGGGTGCGGTAACATTTTCAGGGTAATAAAATTACATATATTGGTACCGCTGTCCATTTATTTAGGTAGTCATGTAATAAAATTACAATAAAAGTTGATTATTTACTCATTTTCAGTGGTTTGTTTGTTTTAGGCTGTTCTGAGATGGCTGTTATCGAGATTAATGACTAATTTTCTTTGGTCGTTTTTGTATTGGCAACGCTGCGTTTAACATCGAGTAAATGAGAAGAAAACTCATTCCCCATTTTTAACGCAGTGCCTGCAACAAGAATATCAATCAGTGAAAGCTGAGCGATGCGTGACGTCATCGGCGTATAGGTATCGGTATCCTCATCATTGCCGACTTCGAGTACCTGCTGGCAATGTTGTGCTAGCGGTGAGCCTTGACTGGTTAAGCCAAGAATATGAGCGCCGCTGTTAACGGCTAATTCCGCAGCCTCAATAATGATACGTGTGCGACCCGTGTAAGAGATAAACACGGCAACATCAATAGTACATGATGCGGCATCTTCATTTGTAAATGTTATTACTGGGCGGTTTCTAACTGCTCCAGTTGTAACCATATCATTCATAACGTAATTTCCATTCCATCCAAAAGGTTCACCATCTACTTGTTCGGATACAACACAGTCACTTGCAAACTCTGCATTATTTACAGTGAAGTTTAATTTAGAATTTCCAGTATAAGTACCAGTTGCATCTTGAGCAGCAACTACAATTCTAGTTCCTTGGTCTA
>CALCNB010000266.1 GCA_937897785.1 uncultured Cellvibrionales bacterium
AAAATGGTCTGCCATGGATAAGGCGTTTGACCGCATATTTATTGGCAGAGAAACCTTTAATTTAAACAGCGGAAAGGTCGACTATAGACAAGGCTTGATCGACGCCTTCCCTGAGGAAGAAGCCGCTATTGATGAGTACCTTAAACGTATGCACAGCGTTAAAGGGGCTATGCAAACCCATACCTTACAAAAAATTCTGCCGGCCTGGCTTAATCGCATTATCAACTTATTAAGTAAACGTAAGCAGCCGGTCTGGTTTCAGCAAACCACTCGCGAAGTACTCGAAGACATCACTGATAATCAAATGTTAATTGCCCTCATGACCAGCCAATGGGGTGACTGCGGTATGCCTCCGGCAGAATCCAGTTTTGTGATTCACAGCTTAATTGCTCAGCATTATATGCACGGTGGTTTCTATCCCATTGGCGGCGCAGCAGAAATAGCTCGGACAATTATCCCCATCATTCAAGCCAGTGGTGGCGAGGTATTCACGTATGCCTCAGTTGAAAAAATCATTACCCATAAAAAAACTGCCGTCGGTGTATTAATGGCCGATGGCAATACCATTAAAGCACCCATTATCATTAGCAATGCGGGCGTATTTAATACGTTTACCAAATTGCTGGATAACACCCTACCTCAAGTCAATGACTATCAGAAAAATCTTACCCAAGTAACGCCATCAATGGGCAGTATTTGTTTATACATTGGCATTCAAGACAGTGCTGAAAATCTTGGCCTGCCAAAAACTAATTTTTGGATTTATCCTAACGAGCACTATGAGCAGGTATGTGATCAATTTCAAAAAGATACTGTCTATAAAAAAGATATTACGCTGCCAATGGTCTATATTTCATTCCCCTCCGCCAAAGACCCTGATTTTAGTCGCCGCTACCCTGGGCGCGCAACGATAGAAATCGTAGCGCCATGTCGTCATGAATGGTTTGCCCAATGGAAAAATCAACCTTGGGGAAATCGAGGCGAAGACTATGAGGCGCTTAAACAGGCGTTATCACGCCGCTTACTGAGGGAACTCTATGAGAAACTGCCACAGTTGCGCGGCAAGATAGACTATTATGAGTTATCGACAACGCTATCGACCGATTTTTTCTGCCGCTATCCACAAGGAGAAATTTACGGCATTGACCACGATCCGCAACGGTTTAAGCAGTCATGGTTAAAACCCAAGACGACCATTAAAGGTCTTTATCTTACCGGCCAAGATGTAGTGACTTGCGGCGTTGTTGGTGCAATGATGGCGGGCTTAATCACCAGTGTGAAAATTGGCAAACTGCAAGGCTTGAAGCTGGCTAAAACCATTTTCTTCCCCAGCACTTCAACTTAAATAACAGCGTAATTCAGGCATTGAGAAGAATTTTTTATAGCGCGATTTTACTTTATATAACCAATCTTTTTTAAGAAAGTAATCATTTTTGATAAAGTATCATCATAGCCCTTATTGTCATTGCGGCCGCGATTAAAAAATCCATGGCCAGCCTTTTCGTAACTGTGTAATTCACAGTAACCCTCCAAACTTATTACTGTATCGCAGTAATCAACCGCTGAAGAATACGGTACGATCTTGTCTTCTTTGCCGTGCACGATAAACGTAGGAACCGAGGCATCAAGCAATTGCTGTGTTGGTGACAAAGCCTTATTAACCCGTGGATGCTTATTGGCTAAAGCAGGATTGAACAAGACAACGGCGTTCGGCTTACTACTGAATTCTGATGTTATGTTAGAAACAGCCTGATCAGCGACAGTAGCAGTCGCTGCTGCAAGGTAACCCCCAGAGGAACCTCCGGCAGCTACAACTCGTTGTGCATCTATATTCAACTTTTCAGCATGTGCACGCACCCATCGAACGGCATCCTTAGCATCCGAAATAGCTTCAATGGGACCGGTATTGTGGCGTAACTTAACGCGATAATCAGCCAACACTGCCACCATACCAAGCGCACTTAAGGCTTTGGCTTGCCCTTGAAAGTGGGTAATCTTGCCACGCATCAAACCACCGCCAAAAAAGAACACAATCGCAGGTCTTGCCTCGCTGGCTTTTGGAGACTGATCAAACACATGCAACCTTAACGCTGTATCACCAACCACTTTATAGGTATGACTTTCAGCACCAGGTAACACATCAGGATTAGCAGGTTCACTCGCTGCGTATGTGTTGATCGGTAATATCACTGTAATCACAAAAACAACCGTTAAAAATCGAACTGTTAATTGCTTGAACTTCATGTCATCCCCACATTTATCAAATAACATAACTTTATAAAAATATTCGCTGTCGACTAACGAATCAAATTGATCTGCATCGGACTAATCTGCGGAAAAACCGTATTCAGCTGAACATCATTTAATTGCCAATGCTGTTTTAATAAAGCACTGATCCACTGACGATTATCTGAAGTTGGCATTAAGTCACGGCCCTCAAACAGCTGTGCTTTTTTAAGTCCCGGCCACTGACCATAGACGCGACCACCACGAACCGCGCCACCGGCTAAAAACAAAGCACTCGCAGTGCCATGATCTGTCCCGCCCGTGCCATTTTCGGCCACAGTACGACCAAATTCAGTTGCGATAATCACTGCCGTATTATCCCATTGCTCACCCAAGCCTTGTCGTAAAGCGGCCAAACCCTTATCAAGCTCTGTAAACTGCTTATCCAGACGATACACCTGTCTCTGATGGGTATCCCAGCCGTCAAGCTCTAACATACTGCAATCAGGGCCATTTTCAGCTTGCATTAACTTGCCGCATGATAAGGCTAAATTAGCAAATTTTTGTTGTCGCTTATCGTTCGCCATATTACCTAGCTGCGCTTGGGTTTCGAGCCCGTTTATCAAACTATTCAGTAATTGCTCATCGCCGTCATAAAGATATTTCAAACGGTTGTATAAATCCTCACTTGATTCCATAAAATGATCGGGATACCACGTTTGTGAGGCATGCTTGCCACGCAAACTAATCGGTAAACTATGAGCTACCGCTAACGATTCGCCTTGATAGGCTTCAACCGCGCGATTTAACCAGCCACTATCAGCGTCAGCTTGATTATAGCCCGACTCAACAATATCCTGCGCACGAAAATGTGAGCGCGTGTTCGCACCTGAGCTGGTTGCAACGACCGCCAATAATTGTTTTTGACGATAAAGTTCAGCAAATGTCTTAAGCGATGGATGCAGTGCAAAGCCGCGCTCTAAAGGCGTAGCTTGGCCTTTAACCGTTTTCAGCAAGCCTCGTCGATGATCCATCAATGAAGGGTCAGCAACCGGCAATACTGCGTGCAAAGAATCCATTGCACCCCGTAACATAACCCATACTAGTTTAGGCCGCTTAATCGGCATCGCCAGTAAGTTTGGGCTATGCCAGCAAACCATACTGCCACCAACCGCAGCTAAAAACTGTCTTCTTTTCATCATAGTAAACGTCCCTTATCGACGTTGAAACTCTGGGCTCATAAATAACAGCGTATACGCTTGTCGTGCTGTTTCTGCGCCTTTAAGTACCTTTAAGGTACGCTCTGAAATATCATCAGCAAATAATTGTTGAGCTAAATCTACAGCAGAGAGCAATGATTTTGGACTGACAGCCACCAATCGATTGACCCAATCAATCCGTTTGATTAACGCATCGGAACCACTCCAGTCCTCTGCGTAAGTCGAATAACCGGCTGGCGAACCCGCGCTAAACGGTGCCTGCCCCATCTCGGTAAGATGGTAAACAAGACCGGTCAAAAACCCACGCGCACTTTTTTGTTCGAGACCAATCGAGCGTAGCGTCGAGACCATAAATTCTCGTGGCGTCTTAAACTTTTGACGCTCTGGCTGCCAACTACCTTTGTGCTCAATCAAGGTCGTCATGACCGCCGATAGATTGCCGTTGGTGTCCTGCCAACGGGTCGCCATGGCAGCTACTAAAGTTGGGGCAGGTTGATCACTGATAAAATGGCTGGCTAACTTGTATGATAAAAACTTTGCCGTCGACGGATGTCTTGCCAAGGATTTCAAAATCGCTTCAACTTGGCGCTGGTCTTCATGCCGATAGCGCTTTGCTAAAATTATTCGCGTGCCTGGCTCATGCAAATTTTCTCGAAAGACAAATCCCTCTTGCTGTTGGTCTGCAGGATAACTGACACTCCAACCTGTCAATGCCTTTGCTAACTCCTGTATATCACCTATGTGATAGCCACCATCGACACCTAAGGTGTGCAACTCAAATATTTCTCGCGCGAGATTTTCGTTAATACCGCGTTTTTTATTGTAACGCCCAGCTTTTGAATGCGGTCCAGTCGAGCGAGTATTATCGAGATACATCAACATCGCCGGATGTTTTATTACGGCAATTAACATGTCTTCAAAATGACCAAACAAGTATGGCGCTATTGCCTCACGCTCAAGAAGTGGAGCGACTACCTTCAACTGTGCTGTGCTGGTCGAGACACTGAAGTGATTGGAGAAAAAATCTAATAGCCGCATACTAAATGGTTGAGTCGTTTCTATCGATTCCCACAGGCCACTCATTAACAGATTTTTTTGCGTTTGCCGCATCAGCTTGGCGTATCGCGTTTGGCCGCCAGCCATTGTCTTATTTTTTTTCATCACCTGCATCGACGTTGATTGATCAACGGTGGATGGCTCTAAGATCATCGATTGAACTTGCGCTTTAGCTATTTTTTTTTGTTGCCCACGAATTTTTCTATGCGCCGAAAATTGCTCAAACGCAGTTTTTGTATCGGCTAATTGAGGGTCGAACTGAGGGCTAACCATCTGATTCTTTAACCACAGCTGAGGATCTTTTGCAGCTTGGACTAACTCCCCTGGCCTTGCGCCCAAGCCAAATCGATTCACTGCGATAACAGCGAGTTGTGCGTGTGTGGTTACCATAGGTTTCGCCTCAACCCAATCTTATAAAAGAACTAGGTGAGGCGCATTATAACCAGTTATTGTTGATTAGCTTTGGCTGTAAAAGCTTAATTTGTATCAAAGTGTAACCACTGACAAGAAAGTCATCAGCCGACTTAGCCTTTCATCTGCTCAAGCTCAAGGCCCTTTGTTTCATAAACATAAACATAAATGAATAGCGCTGATATAGCTGCACTTAAGGCATAAAAACCATAAGCACCCGCTAAGCCTATGGTCGCCAACAGAATCGGGAAGCTCATGGTAATAGCGAAATTTGCTATCCACTGAAACATGCCACTCACGGCAAGACCTGAACCACGCAACTGATTAGGGAACATTTCTCCCAGCATAACCCACATCACGGGTCCCCAAGACATATTAAAGATAAACACATAGGCATTCGCTGAGAGTAGCGCCAGCGGACCCCATTCACCGACAATAAGCTCGCCATTAGCAGCTACATCAGCATTCATAAAGGCCACTACCATTAAACCTAAGGCAACAGCCATACCGACAGAACCCCACTGCAGTAAAGGTTTTCTACCAATTTTATCCACCAATAAAATTGTTACGATACAGGCACAAATACTGACTGCACCACTAATGACATTAATTAATAGCGCATCAGCTTCAGAGAAACCAACTGCCTGCCAAAGTACCGCGCCATAATAGAACACCACATTAATACCCACCAACTGTTGAAATACAGCAAGGCCGATACCCACCCAAACAATTGATCTCACTTTACCTACTGAAGAATCAATTAATACTTTGTAATTTCCTTTTTTTAACTTTTTTCTATCGTTGTAG
>CALCNB010000267.1 GCA_937897785.1 uncultured Cellvibrionales bacterium
ACTTTCACCACCATAATATAAATCTATTCCTTTAGATTTTCTTTTTCCGCCAAGTCACAGGGCCATTCGTCACTGGCAATCGTTTCGGTTAATAAGGCTAACGCAGCTGCGCCCTTACCCAAAGAGCCCGTTACCCACACATCATCACCGTCTTGCGCCGCACTACGCCGCAAGGTAGAGCCTGCCTCATCATGGGTATTACCTAACAAGGTCAATGACACGCTGAGGCATGGACTTTTTGTCGTGTCGCCGCCGATAAGGGCAATACCATAATACTCGCACTGCTGAGCGAGTGACTTTGAAAATTCTGCTAACCATTGAGGATCACTGGAAGGCAATGAAAGTGCCATGGTCATTGCAGTGGGTTTAACACCCATCGCGGCAAAGTCGCTAATATTAACTCCCAAGGCCCGGCTTGCAAGATGTTGAGGCGGGAAATATTTTGGAAAATGAACGCCTTCAATAAGCGTATCGGTGGCAATGACTATAGGCGTCTTTGAAGAAGGCAAAATAGCGGCGTCATCTCCTACGCCCAACAATACACCACCTGACTTCTGAATACCGTGACCAGAAAAAGAAAAATATTGCTTGATAATATCGAATTCAGATAAGGCTACCATGATCAATAAGATTTTTCGCACGGTTATTAGATTACAAACAAAGCATTACTGACTTATTGGGCGGCCACTTCAACCTTGCGTAGTTGCTTAGCCACCTGATCAAGCACCCCATTAATAAATTTATGACTGTCTTCAGGCCCAAATTTTTTCGCCAAATTTACCGCTTCATTAATAGCCACTTTGTAAGGCACATCAATGCGGTTTTTTAATTCATAAGTGGCTATTCTCAACAACGCATGGGTAACGGGGTCGCATTCATTCAATGACCTAGCCTCTGTGAACGGTAAAAGAATTGAGTCGAGTTCTTTTACCGAATACTGCACACCTTTCAGCAACTCCAAGAAATAGTCTTGATCAGTGCCTTTCATATTAAAATCAACATTAAACTGCGCAGAAATTTCATTCGCCTGAGTGGCGTTTAGCTGCCATTGATACAATCCCTGCATCGCAAAATGCCGTGCTTTATGTCGCTCGCTGGCCAGTGCGCGACGCTTGATTTGCTCGGGTGACGGCTTAGCCATTACGTGAGTTTACTCAGTAAGTCGGCCATTTCTAAAGCTGCAAGAGTCGCTTCACGGCCCTTATTTGCCTCACCTTTTTCTGCACGCGCTAAAGCTTGATCAACCGTATTAACTGTTAATACACCGAAACCAATTGGCAGGTCATACTCTAAGCTAACGTCAGCAATACCACGAGCACATTCACCCGCAACAAAATCAAAATGTGGCGTATCGCCTTTTATCACTGCGCCAAGTGTCACTGCCGCTTTATATTGGGCTAACTGAGCGATTCTTTTAGCTGCCAAGGGGATTTCATATGCGCCAGGCACATAAATAATATCGATTTGCTGTTCAGTAATACCTGCGACCTCTAAAGTCTCTAATGCACCTGCTAGCAGATTATCTGCAATAAAGGCATGCCAACGACCGATGATAATCGCCACACGATAAGACTGCGCTTTAGCATCACCACTCACACAATTTAAACGATCCATTTTTTTCTGCAGCTCTGAACTACGCTGATAGTTTTTTGATCGAGGGTCTTCAGCTTCTGTTTTCATAATTGATTCTTTTCACTCTGACAATAAGCGTTATCAAGCTTCACAGGCAACGTACTCTACCACTTCAAGATCAAAACCAGAAATACCATTATAGTGCTTATCAGGCCCCATTAATCGCATTTTTTGTACACCCAGTTGGCGCAATATTTGCGAGCCAACGCCAACCGTTAATGAATCGGTGCCCTTGGTGACTAACACGGCAGGCTTAGAACG
>CALCNB010000268.1 GCA_937897785.1 uncultured Cellvibrionales bacterium
TGAATCAGGGTAAAATCGTTGAATTGAATGCAACTGAAACTCTGTTTCAAGAACCAACCCATAGTTATACCCAACAGCTCTTATCGGCAAAGTTATCAAGATAATCCATTCATCGATTTCCTGACTGAAAAACGTCAAACGCCAAACATTACAGTCATTCAATGATAAGTAGAAACAAGAAAAATAAAGTCAATAAAATCATATACTTAAAAAAATAATTTTGATCGGCTATTTATTTGTCGATTAAACAAACACTTAGGCCCACTGAAAAATGAGTTTTTACTTGGATTTTGATACGAGCTTGTTACAATCAAACAGCATTTTAGTTCATAATGAACTAATTAAGTCGATCTATGTTACTGTCGCTTACAAGCAAAATAGCAATATTTTTTAGCTTAAAGCGGCTGAATTCGACTTAGAAATGATTTTTTGCATACGCTAGCCAGTTCGAAAGGAAAATCTATGTCATCAATCAGTAGCGCTATTATCCCCACAAAATTTGCTCGCTCCATGGTGAAAGTTGCCGAAGCTCAAGGGCATGATATCTCGCATATTCTTGAAATCTCTGAAATGCCCTTCGACCCTCGCGGCAATGAGGAAGATACACCTGAATATATCTCGGCCGATCTTTATAACCGACTATACCAGCGCATTATGTGGACCTTGCAAGATGAAACCTTTGGCATGTTGCCACAAATTAAAGCGCCACTCGGCTCTTTTCGAATGACCTCGCTGATGATCATCCACTGCGACAATCTTGGTGAGGCGATGATACGCGGCAATGAATTCAGCGACTTTCAACAAGCCTTAATTGGGTTCACCCCAACCAAAAAACGCCGCTTGTATAACACATCCCCTGATATTGCTGTGCTTGAATTACCGCACTATCAAGATCTGCAATACGCATTAACCACTGATGGAATTTTAGCAGGCGCGCATATCCTCTCAGCATGGCGACGATTTTGCGGTTGGCTGATTGGCAACACCATCGAATTATTAGAAGTGCGACTCCCTGGCAACGAACCAGAAAACATGCCTAGGTATCAAAAACTGTTCAATTGCCCTATCAGTTTTGGCGCAGACGTTGCTCAATTCAGTTTTAGCAGCCATTATTTAAAATCACGGATTGTACAAAACGAAGATAGCCTAAAAACCCTGTTAAGAAATGCACCCTATGCACTGCTTGCTGAAGAAGTGAGTTCGACGAACAATATTATTACCCGCATGCGTAAACATATCGGCAGTGAATTTACTAAAGATTTCCCATCAGTAGAAGAAATGGCGGGCTTGCTCAATATGTCAGTCTCGACGCTACGTCGCCGCCTAAATAAAGAAAACACGACCTATCAAAAGTTTAAAGATATCACACGTCGTGATGCCGCTATTCATTACTTAAAACAGCCAGAGCTAAAAATCAATGCGATTTCAGCATTAATGGGCTACGACGAACCCAGTGTATTTCATCGATCCTTCAAGAAATGGACCAATGTCACACCGGGGGAATATCGCAATCAACTGAATCAACAGGAAAACGAGAAGGTCGAGGCTTAACTTCGTCGGCCATCGTAAAAAACTAAGATTCAGGTGCAGGTCTAGCACGCTGATTAAACAATTGCGACATCAATTGTTTAATCTCTTCAGGGCTGTACCGACTAGCATCCACCGTCATATCACTGCCAACTGCCATGCCAGCCTTTAAACCTGGCCGCTCAGATAGCTCGTCCCACCACCGCTTAAAGTATTTAAAATCATTAATATCTTCACCCTGCGCCTCGAGATAAGTGCACCATGGATAGCAAATCATATCAGCGATACTGTACTCATCACCGGCTATATAGGGGCGATCATACAAGCGATTATTCATAACGCCATAAATGCGGTTGACTTCATCGGCGTAGCGTTGTTTTGCATAGCTCTGATCACCCTTGTCATCCTCTAAGCGGCGGTAGTGTCCGGCCTCACCAAACTTAGGCCCTTGATTGGCCATTTGCCAAATTAGCCATTGAACCACCTCATATTTTGCCGCTGACTGCTGCGGCCAAAATAAACCTGTCTTTTCTGCCACATACATCATGATAGCGCCAGACTCAAACACACTGATAGCGCTATCACTACCGTCAGGCTGGTGATCAACCATTGCTGGCATTCGGTTATTTGGACTAATTGCAATAAATTCAGGTTTAAATTGGTCACCCGTGCCAATAGAACAAGGCACTATTTGATATTCAAAATCAGGTTTTAATAATTTAATTTCTTCAAATAAAATACTGACTTTTAAGCTGTTAGGTGTGGGCCAAAAGTGTAAATCAATCATCTGCTTTGCTATCCTAATACATGATTATCGAGTATGCGTATTTTTAACCCAAGCCAACAGAAAATGCCATTACGATTTAGGCAAGTTGTTCGGAGTTCACTGCGAGAGCAATAGTTAACGTCTCGAACGAGTACTCCATTGCCCGCCCCTGGCCTTATTAGAGGGTTTTCGTCGCTTACCAGTTGGGCGACCACGAGTATTCGAATCTGCAGGAATGAGCTGATTCGGACCATCACCAATCAACTCGGCACGATTCATTTTTCTCAGTGACTCACGCAGGTAAGGCCAATTTTTCTCATCGTGATAACGTAAGAAAGATTTTTGTAAGCGACGCTGATCTAAATCTTTAGCAACATAAACTTTTTCACCTCGCTTATATTTTAACTTTTTAAGCGGGTTTCGACCTGAGTGGTACATTGCTGTTGCTAAAGCCATTGGCGACGGATAAAAAGTTTGCACCTGATCAACTCTAAAATCATTGTTTTTCAACCACAATGAAAGGTTCAGCATATCTTCATCGGTGCAACCCGGATGAGCGGCAATAAAATACGGAATTAAATACTGCTTTTTATTGGCTTGCTTAGTGAACTTTTCAAACATTTTTTTAAACGTATCGTAGCTACCCATACCCGGCTTCATCATTTTTGACAAAGTGGCATCCTCACTGTGCTCTGGCGCAATTTTAAGATAACCGCCAACATGATGCGTAACCAACTCTTTTACATATTCTTCGTCCAACACGGCTAAGTCATAACGCAAGCCCGATGCAATTAAAATCCGCTTAACTCCTGGTAACTCTCTCGCCTTACGGTAAAGTTGAGTAGTTGGCTTGTGATCGGTCACTAAATTTTTACAAATAGTTGGATAAACACAGGACAAGCGGCGGCAATTCGCCTGCACCACATCATCATTACAGTTAAGGTGATACATGTTGGCCGTAGGCCCGCCAAGGTCTGAAATACTGCCAGTAAAACCCGGCACCTGATCACGAATTTTTTCAATTTCATCAAGGACAGACTGCTCAGAGCGGCTTTGAATCACTCGACCTTCATGCTCGGTGATTGAGCAAAAAGTACAACCACCAAAACAACCACGCATAATATTCACTGAGGTCTTAATCATGTCATAGGCAGGTATGACCGCATCGCCGTAGCTAGGATGGGGACGACGCTGATAAGGTAAAGCAAATACCGCATCCATTTCATCGGTGGTCAATGGAATTGGCGGCGGACTCACCCAAACTTCACGACCGCCGTGTTTCTGTATCAGCGCTCGCGCATTATGCGGGTTACTCTCTTGATGCAAGACGCGTGAGGCGTGCGCATATAACACAGGATCATTGGATACTTTTTCGAACGAAGGTAGACGAATATAAACATCATCAGCAGACACACCTTGCTCGCTTAGCGTTTTGTTAGCGATCGGCATCGGAATGATTTTGACTACATCCTCTTCCATTTTTTGAGGCTGCGTTTTATCACGATCGCAATCAGTTTCACCCTCGTCATAATGGTAAGGGTTGGGTAATTTATCAATCGCATTAGGCCAATCAATGCGGGTTGAATCAACCTCGACATAGCCATTAGGTGCTTTCGGCAATATGGTCGTAGTACCTCGCAAGCTTGAACCTTCAGAAATATCGCGACCCGCAGCAACCATATGCGCCAAATCACATAAAGCACGCTCAGCATTACCGTATAATAAAATATCCGCACCACTGTCCACTAATACGGATCGCCTAACGCTATCGCTCCAGTAATCGTATTGCGCAATACGACGTAAACTGGCCTCAATACCACCAATCACGATCGGTACATCAGGATAGGCCTGACGGCACCGTTGAGTATAAACAATGACACAACGATCGGGACGTTGGCCACCCTCACCGCCGGCTGTGTAAGCATCATCACTGCGCATACGCAGATCAGCCGTATAGCGGTTGATCATCGAATCCATATTGCCGCCGGTCACCCCAAAAAACAAATTGGGTTTTCCTAAAGCAGTAAAATCTAAACTTGCCTGAGGATCACTCTGCTGCCATCTAGGCTGACTAATAATGCCAACACGAAAGCCTTGTGCTTCAAGCATCCGACCAATAACCGCCATACCGAAACTGGGGTGATCGACATAGGCATCGCCAGTCACAAGAATGATGTCGCAACTGTCCCAGCCTAAGTCATCCATTTCGGCGCGACTCATGGGCAAATAAGGCGCGACGCCATAGCACTCAGCCCAGTATTTAGGGAATGAAAATAAATCTGGCGCAACGACTGGTTGGCGTAAATTCAAAGACACACGATGACCTGCTGGAAAAAATCACTGTTATAAAAATAGATGGAAAAATCTTGTATTGGGACGGCATTTAATCACAAACAAGGCTGTTTTTAAATTGGCACTATTGGAACTTATAAATCGCTGTTTAGCCTTATAGCGGCCTATAACTGGGCTATTCGCTCAGCCTCAGCCACCGCCGCTGATCCCATAGCTGAAAATCCTTGCTCCAGTGACGAACCCAATAATCGCGATAAAATCGGTATCAACCAACCATGCAGCTCAAAACGTGATTGGTAGTGGGTGTTACCGTCAGCCAATACTTGCAAGCTGTGGGAGCGGTAACTCCGTAAAAGAAAGGTGGGCTTCTTAGGGCTGGTATAAGAAAAATGAATTCCCTCTTCGACCTTACTAATGTATTCCACCTGACGCCGAGGCTTACCTTTACCCATCACTACCTGCATGATAATTTCATTTCCAACGGCTAACTCGCATTCACAATCCACCACAAAGGGATTCCAATTTTTATACTGTGAAAAATCAGTTAACACATGCCACAACTGCTGTTGGTTAGCCGCAACAGTAAAATCATGCTCAATAATTAAAGGCATATTGACTCCTATTGATAAAAAGCTGTGTGTTAATTGCCTCGCCAAATAGCAACTGGGCTTAGCTGATAAACTAATTTTAGCACTCTAACGCCAACCACTGCGACGAGCAGCATTGACAATAATACAACCATGAAGGTCATACCAAGAGGCGCCAGCAATGGCATATCAAACACCCACCGGCCGAGGCTGTACAAAATGACTTGCGCAGAAATTACAGCGCTAAGACCAGCCAATAATCCGCCAATTGATAGCTCGACCCATAAGCTGCGCTTTAATAATGAAGCAGAACTGCCTATGGCTCGAAAAATTGTTTGCTCAGCTAAGCGCTTATCCAACGTCATTCGTAAACTGGCCACCATGACAAGCAAGCCAGAAAAAACCGTGACCCAAGCCAATGCCTCAACAGCCAAACTCACTTTCGCTAATAGTTTTTGCGCGCGCTCAATGATCTCACCGACATTAATTATTGTAGCGGATGGATGCTGACGGCTTACATTATCAACTTTGGCCACCTGTTGATCGGCAACATAA
>CALCNB010000269.1 GCA_937897785.1 uncultured Cellvibrionales bacterium
ATTCTGCCGATAATACTAGCAGCGAAGTAAAATATTGGCTAAGTATTTGATCCGCTGATTTGACTTCAACCTGGCTCGGAGACAAGTTATCCCAAGCCGCTAATAAAGGCACCACGCCTTTACCTTGGGGATTAGCTTGAGGTTTTTTTTTAACAGAGAGCATAATTTAGCCGTGACGCATTAAAAGGATTTATCTTTTAATTGTACGTTTGTCATTGTTTTTGGTTTAGTTTTCTTGCATCGCTGGCATTTAGACTCATTTTCGGGCTGATTGATTGCTAAGGTCACTAGGTTCAGTGGGGATAAATTACGATAATATTTAATAATGAACTGCGTTGGGATCAATTAAAGAGTAAGAGGCTATGAATTTTCATTTAACCGATAAACAATGTGATTTACGCGACGAATTTCGCGCTTATTTTGATAAGTTAATGACGCCGGAGTTGGTGGCAGAGCTTAATCAAACCACCGGCGAGGGCGGCGGCCCGCTTTATCAGGCCGCAATGAAAAAAATGGGTGATGATGGTTATATTGCCTTAAGTTGGCCCGAACAATTTGGTGGGCGCGGTTTATCAGCACTCGAGCAATACATGTTTATTGAAGAGGTCGCTAGGGCTGGATTTCCATTTCCGTTCTTAACCACTGAATCTGTAGGCCCTATGCTGCGTGATCATGCCAGTGAGCGGATCAAGCAAGAAGTGGTTCCTGGTATTGTTGCTGGCACCTGTAACATTGCGATCGGTTATTCCGAGCCAGATGCGGGCACTGATTTAGCCTCATTAAAAACTCGAGCTGTTCGTGACGGTGACGAATGGGTTATCAATGGACAAAAAATGTGGACTAGCCTTTGTCATATGGCCGATTATGTTTGGTTGGCGGCTAGGACTGATCCCGATGCGCCCAAGCATCGCGGTATTTCAATGTTTATTTTACCTACAACAGCGGAAGGCTTTAGTTTATCGCCGGTGCATACTTTAGGGGGCGTTCGAACAAACGCGACTTACTATGAAGATGTCCGTGTACCCGCTGATGCACTGGTGGGTGAATTGAATAAGGGCTGGAAACTGATTACTAGTCAGCTGAACCGTGAAAGACTGGCGTTAGTCAATGTTGGTTTCTTTAGCCAAAAATATAATGTGTTAGTGGATTGGGCGCAAACGACTTCACTGCTTGATGGTCGTAAAGTCATTGATCAACCTTGGGTTCGCACGCACTTTGCTCGTATTCGTTCAAGTCTAGAGGCGCTGCGTTTGATTTGTTATAAGCTAGCCTGGCAAATGGATAGTAACGAATTAAACATGGCCGATGCTTCAGCAGCAAAGGTCTATGGCACTGAGTTATTTGTTGAAATTTATCGATTAGCTGGCGAAATTATTGGCCAACACTCACTGCTTAAGCGTGACTCTGAAGACGCTAATATTGGCGCGACGATTGAGAATCTTTACCGTACCGCATCGATTATTACTTTTGGTGGCGGTGCAAATGAAGTGCAGCGAGATATTATTGCCGCTGCAGGCTTATGGATGCCAATTGGCAGTCGAATGAGTTAGAACTCAACAGTAAAATCATTGCTGAATAGAATGAATTGATTGAACAGATTTGAATAGGAGCAAGCACGGTGAAATTTTCTTTAACCGAGTCGCAAAGTGAGATACGGCAATTAGCCAATAAAATTCTTCAAGAGCAGGTGACAGAAGAACGTTTAAGAAGTTTAGATCAGTGTGAGAGCGGCGAGCGTTTTGATCGTGCATTGTGGCAGCAATTAGCAAGCGCTGGTCTATTAGGTATTGCAATTGATGAAGCGCATGGTGGTATGGGTTTTGATTATTTTGCCTTAACCTTGCTATTAGAAGAAGTGGGTCGAAGTGTTGCCGCTGTTCCTGCTGTTGCCAGCTTAGCCGGTGCTGCTATGGTGCTAACGAAATATGGCAGCGATACGCAACAGCAACAGTGGTTGCCTGCCGTTGCAAGCGGCGAATCCTTGTTGACGGTAGCATTCTCAGAAGCAATGAACAGTTCTGATCTTACGCCGCATAGTATGCTGGCAACGCCTGCTGACGATGGTTATATCCTAACGGGAACCAAGCATTATGTTCCCTATGCGGAACATGCCGATGGTATTATTGTCAGTGCTAAACTCAGCGACAATGAAAATATTTTAGTAGTAGTTGAGCCGGGTCAGGCGGGCGTGAGCTTTACGGCTGAAAACACAACGACGGCAGAGCCCCAATCGGCTTTGAACTTATCCGCTGTTAATGTGCCATCGTCGCAAGTGATTACGCAGGGCAATGCGGCTGATGATGCGATTCAGTATGGCGTGAATTGCCTAGTCACCGCTTATTGTTCAGTGCAAACAGGCGCAAGTGATGCGGCTTTGCGTATGACCGCAAAATATACCTCTGAGCGGAAGCAGTTCAATACTGTGATTGCGTCTTTTCAGGCAGTGGCTCAACGTGCTGCCGATGGTTATATAGACGTTGAATGCCTGCGTCTTTGTAGTCAACAGGCTGCCTGTTTATTATCGGATAAGCCCGCCGATCTCGATGCGCAACGAGCCATTAACGATGCAGTGACAATGGCAAAAATTTGGGCGGGTGATACTGGCCATCGTATCAGTTATACCGCTCAGCATTTGCATGGCGGAACCGGTGTTGATCGTGAATATCCCTTGTGGCGATTTTGCTTATTACTCCGACAAATGGAATTCTCAATGGGATCAAGCCAACAACATTTGACTGATTTAGGTGATCGTATCGCGGATTATTCGGTGGCTATGAGCTAGGGGTTTTTCTGCCAGTATGTGATATTGGTTTGATCTGCGGATCTCATAGTGGTGTAAGTTCGGTAGCTTTTTAGATACAATTGAATCTGTGAGCCCAGAAATTATAGAGTCAAAATTATTGCTAAAAAGCCAAGATATTTTTGAAGAATCTAGTTTCAACTTAACCAGCCCTCTGTTTGTTATATTGTTTATTTCAATACTTACAATCTTAGTTTCTTTTCGTGATTATAGGAATAATAAGCAAACTAAGATTTTAGATATTTTACTAATTTCAATTACCACCACGATTGGTTTATTAATTAGCTACTTATGGTTTTATAGTGATCACTCAGCAGCTTCTCAAAATTATAATATTCTATGGGCATCTCCCCTTAATATTCTATTATTTATAGATTTATTTACAAGAAAAAAAAGAAAGTGGATATTAGGCTATTTGAAATTTATATTTTTAATGCTACTATTGATGATGAGTCATTGGATTCTTTCAGTACAAACATTTAATATTACTCTTTTTTCATTTATTTTTGCATTACTAATCAGGTATCTATTTCTAATATACAATCACAAAAAATTAATAAGTTAGTTTTATGGAAATAAAAAATCTACAAACAAAAGTTGATAATTGGATCAAAAAGCATGGTGTAAGATATTTTAATGAGCTTACAAACATGGCACAACTTACTGAAGAGGTAGGTGAAGTTGCACGAATAATTGCAAGAAAATATGGTGAGCAAAGTTTTAAAAAATCAGATGAAAAAATCAGCCTTGATGATGAACTTTCTGATGTTTTATTTGTTTTATTATGTTTGGCTAATCAAACTGGAGTGGATTTACAAAAGTCTTTTGATAAAAGACTTGAGCAAAAAGCAAAAAGAGATCATGATAGACATCACTCTAATTCCAAGTTAGGATAAATAAGGCGATGGTTTTAAGATCTACAAGTTTAATATCTCAAAGAAAAATTACAATCAGTGGATCTAAAAGTATTTCCAACAGACTGCTAATTTTACAATCCATTTTTCCAAATATTACAATTAAAAATCTGTCAACGAGTGATGATACAAGACACATGTCAGTTGCTCTAAAATCAAGCTCAAATAAAATTAATATTAGGCATGCTGGAACAGCTATGAGGTTTTTAACTTCTTTTTTTTCTGTGAAAAAAAACTCAATAGTTGATATACACGGCTCTAAAAGAATGCATAAAAGACCCATATCTATTTTGGTAAAATCACTAAGGAAGATTGGTGCTAAAATTGAATACTTAGAGAACAGTGGTTTTCCACCATTGAGGATAACTGGCCACAAACTTCAATCAAAAAAACTTAAAATTGATTCATCAATAAGTAGTCAATTTA
>CALCNB010000270.1 GCA_937897785.1 uncultured Cellvibrionales bacterium
TTTGCTATTGAAGAAGAGTATCGTGGTGATTGGCAGCGATTTGGTTTCTTTGATGTCGAATCAGTGGTAGATGAAACGGTGATTCGTGCTTATTCAATGGCTAATTATCCAGAAGAAAAGGGCGTGGTAAAATTCAATATTCGCTGCGCCACGCCGCCGCCCAATAATTTAGCCTTAACGCCAGGGCAAATGTCATCTTGGGTATTTGGCTTGAATCCCGGCGATAAAGTTAAGGTTTACGGCCCTTTTGGTGAGTTTTTTGCTAAAGAGTCGCAGGCGGAAATGGTGTTTATTGGTGGTGGTGCAGGCATGGCTCCTATGCGCTCACATATTTTCGATCAACTGCGAAGGCTCAACTCTGATCGAAAAATATCATTCTGGTACGGTGCTCGCTCAATGCGCGAAGCCTTCTATATCGACGAATATGATACGCTGGCTGAAGAGAATGATAACTTTGAGTGGCATCTTGCGTTATCTGATCCGCAACCTGAAGACAACTGGGACGGTAAAACGGGTTTTATACACCAAGTATTGTTAGATAATTACCTGAAGGATCATCCGGCACCTGAGGATTGCGAGTTCTACATGTGCGGTCCGCCAATGATGAATTCGGCTGTAGTCAACATGTTATTAGACCTAGGAGTAGAGCCTGAAAACATCATGCTTGATGACTTTGGAGGTTAAGCCTACTATTTGCCTACTTGAAGGGTCATCTCTGCGTTATACAAGGTGCCTACTTTTAGCCGCCCTGTTGTTACTTTCAGCTTGCGACTTTTTACCTTCTCAACAGCTTCCGGTTATGGAGTTCTCTGGCTCCACCATGGGGACTTATTATCGCATTGTCGTTATTGATGATGTAGATCATTTCACGACAACATTAGATCATTCGCATTTTACTCAAGCAAACTTTCAGAAGACGTTAGATTCATTGCTTGAAAAAATATTATCGAGTATGTCGACCTATCAAGTTGACTCAGAAATATCACACTTTAATCGCCTGCCAAGCAGTTCCTGCCAGACGATTTCGCCAGATTTTGCCCAGGTTGTTTCTTTAGCACTGACTATTTCTCATCAGTCAGAGGGCTACTTTAATCCCTTATTAAACCCATTAGTGTCGCGCTGGGGATTTGACTCACAAGATAAACCCGTGACATTCCCATCGTCTGATGAGCTTGATCAATTGCTTGAGTTAGCAACATTAGAAGCGCTTAGTCTTGATTTAGCAGAAAAAAAACTTTGCAAGTCAAGGCCCGTTCAATTAGATCTTTCAGCGATTGCAAAGGGTTATACTGTGGACCAAATTGCACGCTTATTGATGCAGATGGGGGCTAAAGATTTTCTAGTGGATATAGGTGGTGAAGTCCGTGTGTTAGGTCATAATGCACGACAGCAGCCTTGGCGTTTGGCGATAGAAACTCCTGATGGAAGTTCATCAATTCAGGAAGTGGTTCAATTATCTGAGCATGCTATTGCCACTTCTGGTGACTATCGAAATTATTTCATTCATGAAGGCCAGTATTACTCACACCTTATCGACCCTAAAACAGGCTCGCCGATAAGTCACTCCATTGCCTCAGTAAGTGTGATCTCCGACACAACGGTTGTAGCAGACGCCTGGGCTACCGCTCTTATCGCTATGGGTGAGGTGAATGCGAAACGAATTACTGAGTCTGAAGGGCTTGCAGTAATGATGGTATTTCGAGAGAATGATGCTTCAACACGTACCGGGTCTGTAGACTATGCTAATCCTGCTCGGTTTCGCACATGGACATCGCAAGCGTTTAAACCATTTATAGACATTATAAATTAATAGCCACTGTGGTATCTTGTCTATATCAAAGAAAGAGAATAAACCATGTTGACAGTTTTCTTCTTAACCTTAAGTTTTTTGCTTTTAGTCGTGGCCGCGATGGCTGTCGGCGTACTTTTTTCTAATAAGCCAATTAAAGGCTCTTGTGGCGGCATTCAAGCTTTAGGCCTAGGAGAAAAGTGTGATATCTGTGGAAGTAATACCGATGCCTGTGAGGAACCATTACTCGCTGAAAAACAATCAGCTCAAACTACCACTGAATTTTATAAGGCAGATAGTTGAAGTTAGGGCTTTTTAGCGATAAATGCTTTTTTTCTTTTTGGGTAACAGCCAGTGCATATCTCACAAACAGTTCCATCACAGCCGTGAGCTGAACAAAATTCTCTGCCGTAAAAGATAATCTGTAGATGAAGTTTATTCCAATCTTTTTTATCAAATAGTTTTTTTAAGTCAATTTCTGTCTGTCTAACATTTTTGCCATTGGTTAAGCCCCAACGTTGCGCAAGACGATGAATATGGGTATCAACTGGAAAAGCAGGGTGTCCAAACCCTTGTGACATCACAACACTAGCCGTTTTATGTCCGACCCCGGGTAATTCTTCAAGCAAGGCCATATCCTCAGGGACTTGACCTTCGTGGCGATCCACTAATATTTTTGAAAGCTCAATAATAGCGCGAGATTTTTTGGGTGCCAAGCCACAAGGTTTGATAATAGGGTAGAGCTGCTCAGCAGTCTTTTTTGCCATATCTTTCGGGTTTGATGCCAGTTTAAACAATGCTGGAGTGACTTGGTTGACACGAATATCGGTGCATTGAGCCGATAATAGCACCGCGATTAGCAGCGTATAATGATCACTGTGATCAAGTGGGACGGGTGTTGATTGGTATAGCCGGTTGAGTACTTTTTGAGCGAAGCGGGCTCTTTCTTTCTTTAACATAAATACAGAGTAAATCCTCAGTTTGTCAAGTTTATTCAACGATCTAGATTGCGCTTGCTAAAGCAGGTAAACTTCATCTAAGGCTATATTGTAACGTCACAGGCCGTCTGGGTCAGTACCGGACTATTACATCTAATAAGACGAAAAAACATATTATGAATGCTTTGATAGAGATTTCACAGAGTTTACTTGGTAGCTATGGTTGGATGATACAGGTTTTTATCATTGTATTTATTACCTTATTGCTCAACTTTTTAGCCAAACGCTTACTCGCTCGTATTGAGCTTCAATTATCTAAAACCAGTAATGTTTGGGATGACGCCCTGATTGCGGCGGCAGGGAAACCGTTAGCATTTCTTATCTGGGTGTTAGGCTTCGCTTGGGCTGCACAAGTCGTTCAAGCGGTTTCAGATGCGCCTATTTTCTCGGCTATCAGCCCGCTTAGAGATGTGCTTATCATCTTCTTACTGGCTTGGTTTTTAGTACGATTTATCCGCGAGGCGGAGGCTAATATACTTGCCGCAGACCCCGACCCCGATGATGAATCGCCTATCGATGAGACAACGGTTCATGCCCTGGGTAAGCTGATTCGTTTGGCGGTTATCATTACTGCCTCACTGGTTGTTTTACAAACCTTAGGGTACAGCGTCTCTGGCGTTTTAGCTTTTGGTGGTATTGGTGGTATTGCGGTTGGCTTTGCTGCTAAAGACCTGTTGGCGAATTTTTTCGGCGGTTTAATGATTTACCTCGATCGACCCTTTGCTGTGGGCGATTGGATTCGCTCACCCGATCAAGAGATTGAGGGTACGGTTGAATACATTGGCTGGCGACAGACTCGCATTCGTACTTTTGACAAGCGCCCGCTGTATGTTCCCAATTCGACGTTTGCCCAGATATCAGTAGAGAATCCGTCTCGCATGAGCCATCGTCGAATCAATGAGACGATTGGCTTGCGTTATGATGATGCCGCTGTGCTTTCTCTGGTTGTTGCCGACGTTAAAGCGATGCTTGAGCAGCATGACGAAATTGATACCAGTCAAACCTTAATGGTCAATGTGAATGCTTTTGGGGCTTCTTCGTTAGACTTTTTTATTTACTGTTTTACAAAAACAGTCAACTGGGAGCACTATCATGTAGTCAAGCAGGATGTGCTAGTCAGAATCTTAGCCCTGGTAGAGTTGCATGGGGCAGAAGTCGCTTATCCAACACAAGTGGTGGATCTTAAACAACTGCCAGCTAATTCGGAATGAGCTAATTGATTTGAGGGTATTATTAGTTTTACGACCGCTTGTCTAGCCGAACCTAAGGCCTAATCGATTTCTGGCAATATGTATTTCTTTATGCTGACAATTACGCCCATCTTAGGGTGATCTAAATAATTTATTTGGCGGCCACTTATTTTTTTATTTTGCCTGACAGCATACACTTTGTTTAGCTGATACTGTATCGCCTGATTTTCTTTTATTGCGATAGCTTCAGCTGCCTCCTTAGCTGCCTGTTCATTAATCTCTTCAGCTAGCTCAAATAGACCGTCATCGATGCTGCCATCAACGTACCCATCGACACTGATCCCCAAAGTGTCGGAATAAAAAATCTCATTGATGGCTTGATCTATTTCGGTATTAATAGAGCGATTGAGCGCTTGATCTTCTATCGTCGTTATTCGCTTATAATCAATAGGCAGGTCTGGCAGTGAGCTGGGAAAACCTTCATTGCTCAGATTGAAAATATTATCATGAGCGAGCGATTGTTTTTGAATCTCTTTTTCTGATAATTCTATCGCGGTA
>CALCNB010000271.1 GCA_937897785.1 uncultured Cellvibrionales bacterium
CTCGCCACAGTGAAGTGTTGTCCGTGCGTGCGCGCAGCCGGATGGTCTCGACGGTTTTATTACCAATGCCGCGTGTCGGTGTGTTAATCACGCGCTCGAACGCGGCATCGTCATCGTGCCCGTAAGCCAGTCGAAGGTAGGCCACGGCGTTTTTAATCTCTAAGCGGTCGTAAAATCGTTGCCCGCCGTAAATACGATAGGCAATACCCGAGCGAATTAACTCTTCCTCTAAAACCCGTGACTGTGCATTAGAGCGGTATAATATAGCCTGCTCAGACAGAAGTAAGTCATCACTTACATGATGCTCAATACGCTCGACAATAAACCGCGCCTCATCCTGCTCATTAAAACTCGCGTAGAGGGCGATCGGCTCACCTTCCTCATCATCGGTCCACAAGTTTTTACCCAGGCGGGCCGGATTATTCGCAATCACCGCATTGGCTGCAGCCAAAATACAGCCGGTTGAACGATAATTTTGCTCTAATTTGATCACTTCCGTAGCGGCAAAATCATCACTGAATTGCTGAATATTTTCAATCTTGGCGCCACGCCATCCGTAAATAGACTGATCGTCATCACCCACTACCGTGATGTTATTGTTATTGCCGGCTAAAACACGAAGCCAAGCATATTGAATCGTATTGGTATCTTGGAATTCATCAACCAACAAGTACTGAAAGCGTTGCTGATAATGATTTAATATCGCTGGTTTATTCAGCCACAGTTCATGGGCACGTAATAACAGCTCACCAAAATCGACCTGCCCCGAGCGATCGCATGCCTGCTCATAAGCCAAGTAAAGCTGAACCATGGTTTTTTCATAAGCATCGTTATGATGATCGACATGTTTCGCACGTCGACCCTCATCCTTATGGCCATTGATATACCACTGTAGCGACTTTGGCGCAAAACGGCTTTCATCTAAATCGTGCTCTTTTATTAGACGTTTTACCATCCGCAATTGATCTTCGCTATCAAGAATCTGAAAATTCTCGGTAAGGCCTGCATCTTGCCAGTGACTTTTTAATAAACGGTGCGCTAAGCCGTGAAAAGTGCCAACCCACATGCCCTGAGGGGTTATCTGCAATAGCTCACTGATTCTGCCACGCATTTCTTTCGCCGCTTTGTTGGTAAAAGTGACGGCCATAATAGACGCTGGCGAGATCTGCTTAACCTGTAATAACCAGGCGATTCGATGCACCAACACTCTGGTCTTACCGCTGCCAGCGCCAGCGAGTACTAACACACTTTTTTTATCGCAAGAAACTGCCTCACGTTGAGGGCCGTTTAGAGGATCAAGAATTGTAGAGACATCCATAATTTAATATGTCTTTTGATTTTTTTACATGATAAGTAAGCCAGTTTGCAATATACAGACTGATTTATCGACATGCTAACTTTTTTAAAAAATAGTTGGTAATTATTGTTTTTTAACGGGTTATTCACTTGCACATTATTGTAGGTCATCATTTAATAGCGACTAATCTAGCAGAGGTTTATCTCCATGCGAGAAAGTAGCTCTTGAGCACCGACAGCTTTTACGGTGCGGCAGCTTTTGAAAATGCCAAAATATTAGCGGGCCGCATTGACATTAAACAGCGATTGCAACTTGCCATCGCACGGTCCCGACTCCGCAAAAATCCACTGGCGCTACTTTTCATCGATCTCGATCGCTTTAATACGATCACCGCCACACTCGGTCCAGAGTTTGGCCAGCAATTTCTCGACATCACAACTGACCGCTTAAACCATGCCTTGCAAGGCGCTCATCAACTCATGCATCTTGGCTCTGATGAGTACGCCGTTCTCATTGAAGGGGTCGATAACGCTTCACAATTACGCCAACTGGGCAACCGCTTACTCAACGTGATTAATAAACCTGTTTTTATAGAACAACAGGAGTTAATTACTACGGCCAGTATTGGCATTAGCATATACCCGAATAAAGCCGACAACGAACAGGCCTTATTACACCAGGCGATTACGGCATTACAACAGGCTAAAACGGTCGGTGGCGATAGCGTCAAGTTCTTTACTCGCAACAATACCAATAATGCCTCGTTGAGGCACTTAAACCTCGAAATAGAATTACGCCATGCCATTGCTCGAAAAGACCTAACCGTTCACTATCAACCGAAAATGGATTTGGCCACCGGTCATGTAACAGCGATTGAGGCGCTGGTTCGCTGGAAACACGATACATTAGGCTGGATTTCACCGAATGAATTTATTCCGATTGCTGAAAACGCCGGTCTCATCTCAGACATCGGCGAAATGGTATTGGAAACTGCTTGCCGGCACGGCACAAAATGGATGGAAGAAGGCATTCCTGGCGTCAAAATAGCGATCAATTTGTCAGCCAAGCAATTAATTCGCCAAGATATGTTGGCACAGATAAAACGCATCTTAAAGCGCACTGGTTTCCCTGCTAATCAGTTGATTGTCGAGCTCACCGAATCATTACTCATCGATGCGCTGGATAAAACCGCCGCAACCTTGACCAGCTTAAGAGACATGGGCATTGAAGTTGCCATTGATGATTTTGGTACCGGCTACTCAACTTTCAAACTGCTGAAGCGCGTGCCGGTCGATATTCTTAAAATTGATCAAATGTTTATTGCCGATCTTTCAGATAATCCTGCGGATAAAGCCATTGCTAAAGCCATTATTGATGTTGCACATGCATTGCATATGCGGGTGGTCGCTGAAGGCGTAGAAAGCAAAGCGCACCTAACGACCCTGCAAGAACTGGGCTGTGATTCGATCCAAGGGGTTTATCTGAGTGAAGCATTGCCACGTACTGGCATTTCAAAATTACTGCGCGAAGGGATTCCAGGCATTACCAAACAGCGAACCAATGCCGATATCGAAGAGACAAAGAGAAAAATCGCCGAGCAAGAAAAACAAAGGCTGGTCAGCGCCTAGCATTTTCTAACCAAGGCTACTGGCTTAACAGGCCCCCCTCACACGATCAATCACAATAAGAACTCGCTAGGAGTTGCTATTGCTATGTCAAACTATTCCGAACTGAGATTTAACAGCCAAGGGCTTCAATGCGAGGCCGCTTTATTTATGCCTCAGGAAACACCTGCTGCGACCGTGATCTGTGCGCCGGGTTTTGGCGCATTATGGCAATTTGGTAATTCATCAGCTATCAGTGCGTTTCAAAAAGCCGGTTACGCTGTCTTGGCATTTAACTACCGCGGCTTTGGTGATAGCGAGGGCCTACCACGACAATTTATTAATCCAAACGAACAATTAGATGACTGGCTTGCCGCTATCGATTTTGCTACCTCACTCGATACCGTGCCAAACACTATCATTTTATGGGGCTCATCGCTTTCGGGCGGCCATGTATTAAGTGCTGCTGCAAAAGTGAATAGTGTCAATGCCGTGATTGCTCAGGTGCCGCATTGCAGTAGTCGTTCAGCGATGCAAGGGGCAAATAAAATGAAACTAATAGCAACCGTTATGCACGCCTTTGTCGATAAGTTAGTCTCGATTATTGGCGCACGCCACCGAATTGCCATTGTCGGTGACGAGCACGATGGTGCCTGCGGCCTAAGTTACCCGGGCTGGAAACATGCTTATTTAAATATCGTCGATGATACGCTTAATTGGCAAAATGCTATCCCCGCCAGTAGCTTACTAACGGCCGGTAATTACAATCCAATTGATACGGCTGAGCAAATCAACTGCCCCGTATTCATGGCTTACGGCGACCAAGACAAAGGTATTCTTATGGCCGATGTCGAAGCGACGGCCGCGAAAATAACTCACTGTGAATTATGGCAATTTAACGGCGATCATTTTGATTGCTATGATAATGGTAAGGTGAATCAGCTATGTATCGACAAACAGCTGGCATTTTTAACCCATCACTTAAGCAGTCAGTTTTAATAAATAATCGGCCGCTGACAAAGACGCCTTAGCGCCCTCACCCATCGATATCACAATTTGCTTATACGGCACTGTAGTGACGTCGCCACAAGCAAAAATACCGGGCTCTGATGTCTGTCCGTGCTCATCGATAACCACTTCGCCGTAGGGCGTAAGCTCAACCACGTCCTTAACAAACTGGCTGTTGGGGATTAAGCCGATTTGAACAAACACCCCGTCCAAGGCTTGCTGGTGCAACTGTTCCGTTTCACGATCTTGGTATTCAATCGCAGACACCTTGCCGCTTGTGGCAATAATTTCTTTACTCGCAACATTGGTGTGCAGCGTAATATTGTCACGCAGCTTGGCCTGATCTACCAGAATCTTATCGGCTTTTAATTCTGGCAGAAACTCGAACACTGTCACTGACTTTACAATACCAGCCAAGTCTAAGGCAGCCTCTATGCCCGAGTTACCACCGCCAATAACCGCAACATCCTTACCTTTGAAAAAAGGCCCGTCACAATGCGGACAATAGGCAACGCCATTACCAATGTTTTCTTTTTCGCCAGGCACACCCAGCTCCCGCCAGCGCGCACCGGTGGCGATAATAACCGTTTTAGTTTCAATGATTTCACCCGATGACAGGGTAATAACCTTAACGTCACCTGTGGCAATGTCTGCGACCCGTAAATGTTCCTTTAGGGTCACCTCGTAATCATTCATATGGTTAAGCAAATCGCCGGTCAGTTTAGGTCCAGTAGTGCTACTCACTGAGATGAGATTCTCTATGCCCATCGTGTCTTTGACTTGACCGCCAATCGTTTCAGCCACCATAGTCACTTTTAAACCTTTACGCGCACTATAGACTGCCGCGCTAATGCCGGCAGGGCCACCACCAATAATCACCACATCTTGCAAAGGCAGTGCTTCTGCGGTTGTTTGATTCAAATAAGGATAAAGCGTTTGTAGCTTATCGATCATTTTTGCCGTATCAACTTTGCCATTTGCAAATAACTCGCCGTTTAAATAAACACTCGGTACCCCTTGTATATCGCGCTGCTCGATTAACTCAGGGTATAAGCCACCATCGATCATTTCGGCGCTGATATTGTCATTGAGCAAAGCAAACTGATTTAAAGCTTGCACAACATCGGGACAATTGTGACAGCTTAAACTGACAAACACTTCAAAGTGTAAGGGTTCTTGAATAGCAGCAACCATGGCCTGAATACCATCATCCAGCTTTAATGCAGTGCCACTACTGCGTAATATGGCGAGCACTAGAGAATTAAACTCATGGCCACTAGGAATGCCAGAAAAACTAATGCCCGTCGACTGGCCGTTAACTTCTAAATAAAAACTGACAGGGCTTCTTAACACTGAATCACAATCACGCTCATCCAATAACAGCTTGTCACTGACCGCTGCTATCGCCGATAAAAATTCAACCAACTCCTCTCGCTTTGCATGCTCACCGGTTTGTAAAACAAACGTCACCGGCACCTCCATATTAGCGGTATAGCTGGTTAAAGCCTTAATAATATCGTCTGATAACACGGGATTGCTCATCTGATTTTCCTGTTAAAAAATAAGCGGGAGCACCAACTCCCGCTTAAACTTACGATTAAATTTTACCGACTAAATCTAATGATGGCGCTAATGTCGCTTCGCCTTCTTTCCATTTGGCGGGGCAAACTTCGTCAGGATGTGCGCGTACGTACTGGGCGGCTTTAATTTTGCGAACTAAATCATCTGCATCGCGGCCAATACCTTCGGCAGTGACTTCCATCGCCTGAATAACGCCATCTGGATCAACGACAAAGGTGCCGCGATCAGCAAGGCCTTGGCCTTCACGCAGAACTTCAAAATTACTGGATAGCGTGCCAGTAGGGTCGCCAATCATGGTGTATTTAACCTTAGCAATGGTGTCTGATGATTCATGCCAAGCTTTGTGGGTGAAATGGGTATCCGTTGAAACTGAATACACTTCAACATCGCGTGACTGTAGCTCTTCATAATGATCAGCCACATCCCCTAACTCCGTCGGACATACAAAGGTAAAATCCGCTGGGTAAAAGAAAAATACCGCCCACTTACCTTTGACGTCCTCATCGGTCACGGTGATAAATTCACCGTCTTTGAATGCGTCAGCGCTAAAGGGTTTAATTGCTGTGTTGACTAATGCCATGATGTTCTCCTAGGTTGAGGTAATTGTGAATGAGCACACTATACCGAATCACAATGTATTGTTAAATACATTATTTTTGATTATTATATTCGATAAAATCGAATATAGTTTGCTTATTCAATGGAGTCAACATGATCACGCTCAAGCAATTACACTACGCCTTAGCGGTTGAACAAACCTTGCACTTTAAGAAAGCCGCCGAAGCATGTTTTGTCTCGCCATCGACGCTAAGCAATGCATTAACCGAACTTGAACAACAAATTGGCATTCAAATCTTTGAGCGCGACAACAAAAAAGTGATTGTTACGGCGCTTGGCAAAGCCGTATTAGAAAAAGCACAGACCATTAAAATCCAAGCAGACGATATTCAGAAGTTGGGGCAAAATCAGGATGGTGAGTTAAGTGGCCCGCTGAAAATTGGCGTTATACCAACGATCGGACCTTATTTATTGCCCGTGGTTTTGCCCGCTATCAATCGTGATTATCCAAAGCTTCAGCTAGACATCATTGAAGATCAGTCGGATGTACTAGTTAACGAGGTGCGTCGTGGTGATTTAGACCTTGCCATTTTAGCCCTGCCTTTTCCTTTAAATGGCTTACTCTCATTCAGTTTTTGGCAGGAAGATTTTTTCTGGCTTAACCATATCGATAATATCATGGCAGAGAATAATGAAATTTCTGCCAGCGAGGTTGAGGCCGCATCAATGATGCTTTTAGAAGATGGACACTGCCTGAAAGACCATGCATTGTTAGCTTGCCAATTATCATCAGGCGGGCATCACAGTATTCGTGCCTCCAGTTTAAATACCTTAGTGCAGTTGGTGGCGGGTAAAATGGGCACTACGTTAGTTCCTCAAATGGCATTAGAACAGTTACTGCAAGCTAATCCACTGCTTACAGAAGCGCATCTTAACGAGCCTGGTCCACACCGAGAAATTGCGCTTATTATGCGGCCCAGTTATACCGGCATCAAAAATGTCGAGCAACTTAAAATATTATTTGAACAGCAGCTCAATCAGCATTTCTCTATTCAAAATAGCTTAAATGATTAAAGGATAACTATGTATATTGCCATGAATCGTTTCAAAATAAACCGAGGTCAAGAAGAGGCTTTTGAACATGTGTGGAAAACGCGCGATACGCAATTAGATAAGGTGCCAGGATTTAGTAATTTTCACTTATTAAAAGCAGACAGTAACGAGGAGTATACCCTTTATACCTCACACAGTACGTGGAGCAGTCGCGAAGACTTTACCAATTGGACGAAATCTGAAGCGTTTCGACAAGCGCATAAGGGTGCTGGTCAAAACCAGCACCTGTATATCGGCCATCCTCAATTTGAAGGCTTCGAAGTGATTATTTAAAGCCACTCTATGGCTTATATAAATTCCAAGCGATAAAGGCTTGCGATAAAAACGCCGTTAAGCTTCTTCAGATGAATCATGATCATGCTCTGTTTTTTCCTTTTTCTCATGATCATGCTCATGGTCACCACCGCAACCACCCGCGATCGATACTGAACTCATTAATAGTAAAGCAATAAATAATATATTTTTCATGGTAGTCTCTCTTACGTTTAATCGACTTATTTATAAAAAGTCACCTAGCTCTTACAGTAGGCTTCAAAGTTTTTACCGTAATTTGCCGCTATCTCTGTCATAAATAAAGCCTCTTGCGCGTGTTTGACGGCACTTTTTTCATCGCCTTGGCTTCGCTTGATGTCTGATTGATTTAATAGGTCGCCAGAGATTTGTAAAAAAGAGCCCGATGCCTTACTTATTTTTAAGCAATCCTCTGAATTCCAGAGCGCCATGTTGGGTTCATCTGGCACAGCACAACCAGACAATAAGCCCATTATGGCTAAAAACGCCATTAACTGCACTAAGTTATTTTTTAGTCTCATTTTAAGCTCCTTTATGGCAGGTGGTTTTTAAACCACCTGCATACAACACTACTCGACCGTAACGGACTTCGCTAAATTCCTTGGTTGATCAACATCCGTGCCTTTAATAATCGCGACATGGTAGGACAATAACTGTAAGGGTATGGTGTAAATGATCGGTGCAATCAGTGGATGACAACTAGGCACCTGCAGGACCTTCATCGCATCATCAGAATCAAACGCCGCAGCTTTATCGGCAAAAACATACATTAACCCGCCGCGCGCTCTTACCTCTTCAACGTTCGATTTTAATTTTTCAACGAGTTCGTTATTCGGCGCTACCACAATAACGGGCATGTCCGCATCAATTAATGCAAGGGGCCCATGCTTTAATTCACCCGCAGCATAGGCTTCAGCGTGAATATAGGAAATTTCTTTAAGCTTTAATGCGCCTTCCATTGCTATCGGGTATTGATCACCGCGACCTAAAAATAAACTGTGGCTTTTGTCGGCAAAATCTTCAGCTAATTGCTCAATGTCGGCATCCATCGCCAGCGCTTGCTCTATTTTGCTTGGCAAGCTTTGAAGCGCTTGAACCAGTTCGGCCTCATCGGTTTTAGTTAAGCCTTTATGATGGCCAATGGCAGCGGCCAACATCATTAAGCCCGCTAATTGCACGGTGAAAGCCTTAGTTGAAGCCACACCAATTTCAACGCCGGCCTCCATCATGTAAGCCATATCGGATTCACGGACTAGCGATGAACCTGGCGCGTTACAAATGGTCAAGCTGGTCATATAATTTTGTTCTTTAGCCAAACGAAGGGCGGCTAAGGTGTCAGCCGTTTCGCCCGACTGCGAAATGGTCACCAATAAACTGTTGGGTCTAACGACCGATTTGCGATAGCGGTACTCTGAGGCAATTTCAACATTACAGCTTACCCCTGCAAATTCTTCAAACCAATATCGTGCGGTCATGCCGGCATGGTAGCTGGTGCCACAAGCAATAATTTGCACGTGCTCAACATTGGGTAACAAACGCTCGGCCGCTTCACCAAAAGCATGGTCAAGCACAGCGCCTGAATGCAGTCGATTTTCCAACGTTCGTTGAATAGCAATCGGCTGTTCGTAAATCTCTTTCAGCATAAAGTGTCTGAAAGCGCCTTTGTCTCCTACATCATGAGTAACGTTGGAGTCAGTGATTTTACGTTGAACAGAATTACCTTGCTGGTCATAAATAGTCACCGCTGAACGGGTCAATTCTGCAACATCACCCTCTTCAAGAAATGCAAACCGGCGCGTTACCGGTAACAGGGCTAACTGATCGGATGCCACAAAGTGCTCGCCAATGCCATAGCCAATCACTAACGGGCTACCTGACCTTGCAACTATCAATCGGCTAGGGTCGTTATTGTCCATCACTACCGTGCCATAAGCACCCTCTAACTCTCTGACGGCCTGCTGTACCGCGGTCAATAGAACTTGTGTGGTCTTCAAGTAGTAGTGAATAAGATGGCAAATCACTTCGCTGTCGGTGTCAGTAACAAATTCGAAACCCTGCTCTGACAGTCGCTGCTTTAACTGTTGGTGATTCTCGATAATGCCATTATGAACAATCGTAATTCGTTCGTTAGAGACATGGGGGTGAGCATTATTTTCATTGGGCTCGCCATGTGTCGCCCAGCGCGTGTGCGCTAAGCCCGTGCCGCCACTCACGCCTTGGCTCTCATGTACCGCATCGGCTAACGCTTGCACCTTGCCGACCCGTCGAATGCGGGTATTGAGTGTATTCTTATTGGTGACCGATAAACCTGCCGAATCGTAACCGCGATACTCTAAACGGCGCAGCCCTTCAATCAGTATTTCTGCTATGTCTCGTTGAGCAACGCCGCCCACTATTCCGCACATAATAAAATCCTATTATTTCTTTTCTGGTTTTTTCCAACCGCTGATATTTTTTTGTCGGCCACGACCAATCGCTAAATTATTTTTGGGTACCGCTTCAGTAATGGTTGATCCTGCACCCACAAAGCCGCCATCAGCCACCTCCAGCGGTGCAACTAATGTGCTGTTTGAGCCAATAAACACATCATTACCCAATGTTGTTTTATGCTTATTGGCGCCATCATAATTGCAGGTAA
>CALCNB010000272.1 GCA_937897785.1 uncultured Cellvibrionales bacterium
CTGGGCGTAGTGCGTGGTTGCGCGGCTTTCACACCCACGTTCAAAGCCCAGCAAGGCGGGCATATCGTTAATATCGCCTCAATCGCAGGCATTAGCTCCCTGCCTAAGTTTGCTAATTATAATGCTTCGAAAGCGGCGGTTATTTGCCTGTCCGAAACCCTGCGTATTGAACTTGGTCAAAAAAATATTGGCGTGACGGTCGTCTGCCCATCATTATTTAAAACGAATTTGCCCGATTCAATGGTCAACCCGCGTGAAGGTCAGCATGAAAAAGTGAGCCAAGCGATGGAGCGGTCTTCTATCAGTGCTGACGATATTGCCCAAAAGGTTGTGAAGGCCGTCCATAAAAACCAGTTTTATCTACTGCCGCACAAGCACACCTGGCTGGTCTGGTGGCTTAAGCGTTTGTCGTTTAGGCTCTATGAATCGATTATGATGCGCTGGCCTATCGCTTAGCGAATTTTTAACGAGCTGTAAACAATCGCTGGCAATGACTTTGCCATCTTTTTGCTATTTAACCACTGTTTTCTAAATCAGATTTATCTAATAGGAGTTTTCATGTCGCTTTCACTTTACGATATCAGTATCCCGAATTATTTGCAGATGCTGGGCAGTACCATAGGCGTATTAAGTAAAAGCGCCGAGCACGCCGAGCAAAACGGTTTGGATTTAGATGAATTGTTGTCTGTTAAACTACACCCCGACATGCTGCCATTACGCTTTCAGTTAGTCTCGGTTGTTCACCACTCATTAGGCGCTATCGAGGGTATGGAGCAGGGCTTGTTTATGCCGCCATCGGCGATGATGCTAGATGCTAGTTATGAAGATATGCAGACCTTGCTCAACGATGCCAGCAAGCAAATAGAATTAATGACCAAGGATGAGATTAATGAACTGTCCGGTAAGGCCATGCTTTTTAAAATGGGTGGCTTTGAATTACCGTTTACGGCAGAAGATTTTATGCAATCCTTTTCACTGCCGAATTTTTATTTTCACGTAACCACGACTTACGATATTTTACGAATGGAAGGTGTTTCCTTAGGGAAATTAGATTTTTTGGGTAAAATACGGACCAGTTGATTGATTGAAAATATCGAGTATTAGACTTAATGTTTAACTGACTTCTATTGCTATTCACTTAAGCACCAAAAAGGATCGAGCTTCTATGTTGTTATCTTTTTTTGGTGCCTAAAGAGTTAAATCCAAAACATAATGGTTTTTAGTAATAAACTTACACCTATAAGTCATTGATTTTTTTCTAATCTTTCCAAAACATCAATTTTTTCAACTACTTATATAACGTCCACTGATTGAATATTCTTGCTCAATAATCGGTCTTTTTTCTTGACTTCATGGCTTATTGTGTTAATATTTAATCAATGTCAGCGCTGTCACAGTGACCGGCATATTAATAAGAAAATGTTCTGGTGCCTCCCATGGATTCCATAACAGAAAAATTTTACAACCTGGAGAATATAACAATGAAAAAATTCAACATGTCAGTGTTAGCAATAGCCATCGCTGCTAGTGCTTCTTCTCAAGCAGCTATGACGTTTGTTTATGGGTTAAGTGCTGCTTCATATAATGAGCCAGCCTA
>CALCNB010000273.1 GCA_937897785.1 uncultured Cellvibrionales bacterium
GCGGCAAGCATGGCGAAAGCCTATTGCTCGGATGCGTTCTTTTTTAATGCCGGAAATGCGATCCAGTTTTTTGGCGGAGTTGGCTTCACCTGGGAATACGACTGTCATTTGTACTTTAAGCGGGCCAAATCAACAGAAACGTTTTTGGGTAATGCCAGTTACCATCGAGAATTAATCGCGAAGCAATTGCTCGATACTGATGGAGGTCTATCATGAAACTGCAATTCAGTGCGGAAGATGAACTGTTTAGAGCCGAGTTTTCAGCTTGGTTAGCAGATAATTTAACCGGTGAGTTTGAAAAGATTCGCTACCGTGGTGGACCCGGTGATGAGCATATGTACCCGTCTGAGCGACACCAATGGGAAAAAAAGATGGCGGCAGGCGGCTGGACCTGTATCGGTTGGCCTGAAGCTTATGGCGGTAAAGATGCAAGTATCGAACAGCAAGTTATATTTCATGAAGAGTATGCCCGTGTTGGCGGGCCAGGCCGGATGGGTCACATTGGTGAAGGCTTAACAGGTCCGACGATTATCGCCTATGGCAGCGAAGAACAGAAGCAAAAATATTTACCTGGAATTTTAGATGGCACAGAATTGTGGTGTCAGGGATATTCTGAACCGTCTGCAGGGTCCGATTTGGCTGCCGTTAAAACTAAAGCAGTGCTTGATGAAGGGCTCAATAAATGGCGTATCAGTGGTCAAAAAGTATGGACTTCGTTGGCGCATGAATCCGATTGGTGTTTTGTGGTGGCGAGAACTGATCCTCAATCACAGCGACATAAGGGCTTAGGTTTTTTTCTGGTTAAAATGGATCAACCGGGTATAGAAGTAAGACCGATAGAGCAGCTCACCGGAACCTCAGAATTTAACGAAGTGTTTTTTGATGAGGCGGTTGCCGAAGATATTTTAGGTCAGCCAGGTGAGGGTTGGGCGATTGCAATGGCGTTACTCGGTTTCGAGCGTGGTGTCTCGACACTTGGCCAGCAAATGTTGTTTCAAAATGAATTGGATACTATTGTTCAGGTCGCTAAAAATAACGGCGCGAGTCAAGACCCTGCTTTGCGGCAGCGAATCGCTGAAGCACATACAGGACTTCGTCTAATGCGCTATAACGCAATGCGGATGCTGTCTGATCCAAGTAGTGGCGATTTAGATAAGTCAGCGCTTGTTTATAAGTTACATTGGGCGAGCTGGCATCGTAACTTAGGCAAATTAGCGATGGACGTTTTAGGTCCAGAATCTGAAATTTGTGCGTCTGGTCCCTATGAGTTAACCCGATTACAGTCGATGTATTTATTTACTAGATCTGACACTATTTACGGCGGCACTAATCAGGTACAGCGTAATATTATCGCTGAGCGTGGCTTAGGGATGCCGCGTGAAGCGAAGGGCTAGTTTGCACATGAAAAGTAATGTTAAATTATGAGGATAAGTCTTTGAATAATAAAATTCCAGACTATGTCGAAGGGCATAACCTTTTGGCAGGTAAAACGGTGCTAGTAACGGCGGCGGCGGGTGCCGGAATTGGTTTTGCTGCGGCAAAGCGCGCCGCTGAAGAAGGGGCAGCGGCACTTATGATTGCTGACATTCATGAAGGACGACTGGCCAAGTCAGCCGATAAGTTAGAACAAGAAACGGGCTTACGTCCGTATACACAACTCTGTAATGTGACAGATGAAAATGATGTGCAGTCGTTGGTAGCCACTGCAGTTGAGCAAATGGGGCATATTGATGTCTTAATAAATAACGCGGGTTTGGGTGGCTCTAAATCAGTAATTGATATGGAAGATGATGAGTGGCATCGAGTAATTGATGTGACTTTAACGGGCACCATGCGTATGACGCGAGCGGCGCTAAAGCATATGCAGTCACGCGGTAAAGGTGTGATTGTAAATAACGCTTCAGTGCTTGGTTGGCGAGCTCAAACTGAGCAAGCCCATTACGCTGCAGCAAAGGCCGGAGTCATGGCCTTAACGCGTTGTTCGGCATTAGAAGCCGCTGAGTTTGGTGTGCGTATTAATGCGGTCTCTCCGAGTATTGCGGTCCATGATTTTTTAAAGAAAACCTCTTCAGAAGAGTTATTAAATGAGTTGGTTAAAAACGAAGCTTTTGGTCGCGGCGCTGAAGTGTGGGAAGTGGCTAATGTCATGATGTTCCTAGCCAGCGATTATTCTTCTTATATGACAGGTGAGGTTGTCAGTTGTTCATCACAGAGAAGTTGATGTCAATCGGCGTCGCTAATCATTCCTTAATTTAACTAGTACAGTTTGGAGATTACACTATGCGTGAAGCTGTCATCGTTTCAACAGCAAGAACGGCCTTGGCAAAATCTTTTCGAGGTAGCTTTAATGATACCGAGGCGCCAGCCATGGGTGGTCACTGTGTCAAAGCAGTGATTGAAAAGGCAGGCATTGATCCAGCAATGGTTGACGATTGCATATTTGGTGCCGCTGCGCAGCAAGGCACGCAATCGTATAACTTAGGGCGTTTATGTGGTTTGGTTGGCGGTTTACCTGAAACCACTGCAGGTATGGCGATTGAGCGACAATGCTCCTCTGGATTAATGTCAATTGCGACTGCAGCTAAAAGTATTATCTGTAATGACTACGATGTGGCTGTAGCAGGCGGTGTCGAATCGATTTCACTGACCCAAAACAAGTATAAGAACAGCTACCGAAGCCAATCGGCAGCGGCAATCGAAGTTGATCCTACTGCCTATATGCCTATGCTAGAAACCGCTGAGGTGGTTTCTGAGCGCTATGGAATTTCTCGCGAAATGCAAGATGAATACAGTTTGCAAAGTCAGCAACGTACGGCAGCAGCACAAGAAAACGGGATCTTCAATGATGAAGTCGTACCGATGCAGGCAGTCAAAGCAGTTTTTAATCGT
>CALCNB010000274.1 GCA_937897785.1 uncultured Cellvibrionales bacterium
AAGTTTAGAGAGCTTGAGGCATTTTTTTTGCCACTGTTTTATTTTTAATTGAAGATTTTATCTGTATGCTAATGTGTGATTTAGCTTGCGGTTTATGATGAGCTTCAAAGCTGCCATAAAACAACCATAATAATGATGATAACGGTTAACAGCACAGTCAGAAGATTAAAGTAACGATCGATCCAGTCTTTAATCCCCTCGCCAAACTGACGAATTAATAATGCCAGTAATCCATAGCGCAAGCCTCTGCTTAAAATAGCCGTCAAAATAAATAGTATTAATGGCACTGCTGCGGCGCCTGCGGCAATGGTAAAGATTTTGAACGGAATAGGTGTGAAGCCAGCGGTAAACAGGGCGACAAAGGCATTGTCACTAAAAGATTGCGATAATTGGATAAATACAACTTCACTAAAGCCAGGCACATAATGATAAAACCACTGGTCCATGACGCCCCATAAACCCCAACCTAAAGCGTAACCCGCAATCGCACCGAGTACTGAACCTGCGGTACAAATACAAGCAAAGCGAATGGCTTTTTCAGGTGCGCCCATTGCCATGGCGAGCAATAAGACGTCAGGTGGAATCGGGAAGAAAGACGCCTCGGCAAAGGCCATAATAAATAAAGCGGGGCTAGCGTAAGGGCTGTTGGCCCAGCTAAGTACCCATTCATATAGACGTTTTAACATACGCTTGCATCGCCATTGTGTACAAATAATAAACGGTTAATATTCGTGGTTACAGATTCGTTTTACTGCAATGCCGTGATCTAGTTCAGTAAAACAATGATTTTACATGTGTATTTTATTGATTTTGATATATTTTTCTTTTCATATAGAGAAATAGTACACATTTCTCTTAATTATTCATTTTAAATGACTTTAAAATCATTATATTAGATTCAGCTTTTAAAATGCACTTTAAGCGATAAAGCTGGTCAGTTGATTTTGAAGCAAGCTTTGCAAAACTGAGGTTCTAAGATTTGCCAGCATTAACAAGTCGAATGATGTTGAATGATTACGTTAATAAAAGGGCCTTGTTTAAACGATTGATGGTTTTGTGGCTGATAACGGCCTTATTAGCATGTTCGGTGACTGGATCAGTGCCCGTTTCGGAGTTGCCACAACCACCGACAGAGAAGATCAACCATCATTGGGTAAGCGAAGGTGAAACACTTTACGCGATTGCTTGGCGCTATGATATAGACCCAATGAATTTAGCCAGGGCGAATGGACTGCAGCAACCGTTTACCGTTGTTGAAGGACAAAGGTTAAGTTTGTTGCCTGCTTCGAGGCCTTTGACGGTCCCTGCGGTTAAAGAATCGAAGCAAGCAGTGGTTGTAAAACCAAGGCAAATGCCAATAAAGGTGATAGAGCATGCGTCAGCTAAGCCATTAGTATTGGGAACTTGGCAATGGCCTGCCATAGGCAAGGTCAGTAAAAGATTTACTCAGGCTAAAAATGCGGCTCACAAAGGTATTGATATTAGTGGCAGTTACGGTCAACCGGTAATGGCCGCTAATCATGGTATTGTGGTTTACTCAGGATCTGGACTGCCGGCTTACGGGAAGCTACTCATTATCAAGCATGGCGATACCTTTTTAAGCGCCTATGCACATAACAGTCGTCTTTTGGTAGCAACAGGCACAAAAGTTAAAGTTGGAGAAAAGATCGCTGAAATAGGCCGAAGTGGCACGACCCACAACCACTTGCATTTTGAGATTAGAAAAAAAGGCAGGCCAGTAAATCCAATGAGTTTACTGCCTAAAAAATAAAATTAGTTGGTTTTTTTATAAAGCCTTAGCCTTACTGATATAACAGTTAACGAAAGTTCTACATGATTATAAATAGATGAATAACATTCACTGAGGTGACGTTAATGTCAATCGATTCAGAAGAGCAATTAGATGTTGAGCTTAATGATGCTGGCCCATCTGATGATTTAGAAGAAGATATAAAAGAGATTGCCGGTGATATGGATGCCAGGCGTAAAACGGTTAGTCGCTCGCCTAAATCGCTTGACGCCACGCAAATGTATCTTAATGAAATAGGTTTTTCACCGCTATTGACAGCCGATGAAGAAAAGCACTTTGCTCGACTGGCCTTATCGGGAGACGAAGCAGGCCGTAAGCGAATGATTGAATCGAACCTACGTTTGGTGGTGAAAATTTCTCGTCGCTACCTCAACCGTGGTTTGACGCTGCTAGATTTAATTGAAGAGGGTAATTTAGGCCTTATTCGAGCGGTTGAAAAATTTGACCCCGACCGAGGTTTTCGTTTTTCGACTTACGCGACATGGTGGATTCGACAAACTATTGAACGCGGTATTATGAATCAAACGCGAACTATCCGCTTACCGATTCATGTGGTCAAAGAATTGAATGTTTACTTACGTGCATCCAGAGAGCTCAGTCAAAAGCTCGATCACGAACCGACGGCTGAGGACATTGCTGATTTATTGGATAAGCCAGTTGCAGATGTGAAGAAAATGCTTAAGTTAAATGAGCGTGTCACTTCATTAGATGCGCCATTAGGCTACGACTCTGAAAGAACCGTGGTTGAAACCGTTGCAGATAATAAAGTGTCCGATCCTGCGCAGTTATTGCAGGATAATAATTTACGTATCAGTGTCGATGCATGGTTAGATGATCTGTCGGAGAAACAGCGTGAAGTGATCACGCGACGGTTTGGTTTGCGTGGCCATGAGTCGGCGACCTTAGAGCAGGTGGGTGCAGAAATTGGTTTAACGCGTGAAAGAGTTAGGCAAATTCAAGTTGAAGCGCTTCGTCGCTTAAAAGAGATTATGCGGAACGAGGGTCTATCTAGCGAATCGGTGTTTAGCCAATAGATACTGAACTTTCAGATAAAAAAAGACCCTTAGGGTCTTTTTTTATAAGGATAAGGTTTACTTTTCTAAGTGTTCAAGCTTTCCGGGAACATTGTTCCAATCTTCAGCATCGGGAAGCGCAGGTTTCATCTCCGTGATGTTTGGCCACTCTTCAGCAAGTTCAGCATTGAGTTCAAGGAAAACTTCTTGACCCTCGGGCAGTTCGTCTTCAGAGAAAATTGCCTCTACTGGGCATTCAGGCTCACATAGAGCGCAATCGATGCACTCGTCAGGATGAATCACTAGGAAGTTTGGCCCCTCGTAGAAGCAATCAACCGGACATACTTCTACACAATCTGTATGCTTACATTTGATGCAATTTTCTGATACAACAAAAGTCATTGCTAGTTTTCTCGTGGATTAGGATGCTGACAGTGTCCGTCAAAACGAATCGAGGGCGGAGTTTATCACGCACAAATGAGCAGTCAAAGTTTTATTGTTAAATATTAATTACTTTACGGAATAGCTAAGTCATTGGTTCACATGATTTATTTTTGACTTAGAGAAGTTTTTTGAGCCGGTATAAGGTTTCGAGCGCAGCCATGGGAGTCAGTTCATCAGGATTTACTTCTGACAAGGCTTGATTCAGGGCGCTGTCATCGCTGGCGAAGAGATCGGTTTGCTTGATCGCCTTGTTCGCCGCATTTGGTTTATTTAAGTTATTGTTTTTATTATTTAAATTGGTTTTTCTAT
>CALCNB010000275.1 GCA_937897785.1 uncultured Cellvibrionales bacterium
CATTGAAGAGTGTAGGTTGTGCGCCAATGTTGCGGCGGCAAATTTCTTAAACGCTCAAGATCGGTCAGTGTTATTTCGCGTACATGCGCCACCTAAAGCAGAGAAATTAGAAAACTTGCGCCTCTATCTTGGCGAATTAGGGCTAAGCCTTGGCGGTGGATTAAAACCTGAGCCTCAGCATTATCAAGTCTTAATGCAGCAAGCCAAAGACCGTGATGATGCGCACCTTATTCAAACCATGCTGTTGCGATCCATGAATCAAGCCATGTACCAGCCCGATAATGAAGGCCACTTTGGTTTAGCGTATCCGGCGTATTTGCATTTTACCTCGCCAATTCGTCGATACCCTGACTTATTGGTGCACCGAGCGATACGTAGCATTATTCGTAGCCGTAAAGCCTGTGATCAAGTGAGACGCGTCGCCGGTACTAAAGCCATTCCTAGAAAAAATATTTATCCTTATGATGAAGCCCAAATGGTGACTGCAGGTCTGCACACGTCGATGGCTGAGCGTCGTGCCGATGACGCCACTCGAGACGTGATGGCATGGTTAAAGTGCGAATATTTACAAGAGCGACTAGGTGACCAACTCAGCGGAGTCATTACCGCGGTGACGCGATTTGGTGTGTTTGTTGAATTAGATGATTTATTTGTCGAAGGCTTGGTGCATATCAACAGTTTGGGCCAAGATTATTTTCACTATGATCAAGCTCAGCAACGTTTAATCGGTGAGCGGACGCAAGCCGCGTATCATTTAGGCGATTATTTGCAAGTCATCGTAGCGAGAGTTGATCTCGATGAACGCAAAGTTGATCTAGAGTTGGCAAATAGTAAGGCCCCGCGTCGAGATCGCTTGATGAAAAAATCAAAAAAATCAGCTTCGAAGAAAAGTACAGCCAACAAACGTTCAAAATCTAAAAAAACGTCAGCTAAGGCGAATACAAAAAAAACCACAGGCGGCCGTGCAGCCAAGCGTAACAATGCTTCTAACTCTCGATCTGCAACTGAACAGCCTGTTAAGACTCAAGCTAAAGGTAAGGCTAAAGCGACGTCCAATAAAAAGACCAAGAGAAAGTTCAAGAAGAAGGCTTGATAGCGCTGCTTAAGTTACTTAAGTGATAGTCAGTGTAATGCTTGGCTTTAAGGCGCGCATAATCGGTATAGTCTTTTTGAAGGCAAAAAAAACGCCGGCAATGCCGGCGTTGGAATATGAGGTTATTACTTACTAAACTTTGCCGGCAATGCCAGCGCGTAATCGAGGTTATTCGTTACGATGGGTGTATATAATCATATTATCTTGGCCAAAAACATGGGACCCGATGTCCCCTTACGTCATTTTTTTACATTTAAGGGCTGTGGAAAATTCGGTCATTCTCATGAAGATGAGCTTTATGAGCGTAAAAATTTAAAATATCCTTATATTTTAGCAACTTAAAAAATCCCCGCTTGCCAGCGTTTTTCTTCCTTATTTAGATTAGCTCATTTATTAAACATCAATAATGTGGTTTTTGTTACAAAAAAAGCCAATAAAGGTGGCTTTCGCCACCAATTTTTAGCGGTAATTTGGTCACTTAGCTGGCTTAATAGCCCGTTTAAATCGGTGATTGACGGCTTAGGGTATCGCGATCAGAGAGGGGCCGTTTTATCCTGTCGCTAGCAGCTTTGATCCAACTGGGACGTTTATTCGAAAAGTAAGATGAAAAAACGGCTCAACGCGCTGAAGTCGTCGATTTGATCATCTGTGTTAATAAAACCCAATAATGTGAGTATAAAATGACGAGTTTAGATTATTTACCGTTTGATTGTGACAACCACTATTACGAATCGCACGATGCGTTTACTCGCCATGTACCGAAAAACATGCAGCCTCGCTGTGTGCAGTGGGCAGAAATTAACGGCAGAATGCGTCATATTGTCGGCGGTAAGGTCGCTAATGCCGTGTCTAATCCGACTTGGAATCCCATTGCTAAGCCGGGTGCAATTTCAGCATTTTTACGCGGCAACCCCGATAAACTAAAGCCAGAAGAGTTAATGGGAGAGTCAGAACCGCTTCCGGATTATTACATTAACAATCAGGCTCGACTCGAAAAATTAGATGAGCAGGGTCTGGACGCGATGTGGTTGTTTCCAACCTTAGGGGTACTTTATGAAGAGTTATTAAAGCATGACACTGATGCGGTGAAAGCACAGTTTCATGGATTTAACCGATGGTTAGATGAAGACTGGGGCTGTAACTTTAAAAATCGTATTTTTGCTTCGCCTTATATTAGTTTATCTGACGTTAATTTTGCTTGTAGCGAGCTAGAGTGGGCGATTGCTCGCGGCGCTCGGACAGTAGTGATGCGACCCGCTGCAGTATGGACGGCTAATGACGGCGTTTTGTCGCCCTCACACCCATATTTTGATCCGTTCTGGTCGCGGGTCAATGAGGCAGGAATTACGGTAGTTGTGCATGCGGCTGATTCAGGCTATAGCACTCAGGGCTATGTCAATGATGGCTTTACCTCCAGTGGTTTAGGCGGTGCCATGGCGCCTAATATTAAGCATTTTAATATTGAGCGAGCGGCCTATGATTTTTTAGCGACTTTGTGTTTTGAGCGATTGTTTGAGCGTTTTCCCAATGTACGCATCGCTTCAATAGAAAATGGTGCAGAATTCCTGCCTGACCTGTTCCGTAAGCTGGGTCAATCGCGCGACCGATTGGCGGTAACCGGTTACTACAAAGAGGACCCTGCCGACATGTTTCGGGAGCATGTTTGGATTAATCCCTTTTGGGAAGATGACGTTTATGAAGTTGAAGCATTAATGGGCGCAGATCGTGTCATTTTTGGTTCGGATTGGCCGCATATTGAAGGTATGCCGACCCCGTTAGACTACTTGGCCGAGTTGACAGAATTTGACGAACAAAAGAAACGTTTAATTTTACGTGACAATGTGCTTGCTTTAAATGAGTTAAGGCCGAGTTAGAGTTCAGTAGGGTGGTTACTTAACTGCGCCACCGCCATCGACTGAAAGCACTTGACCCGTAATAAATGATGCACGATCTGAGCATAAGAAAACCACAGCCTCAGCAATTTCATTGGGTTCACCCAATCGATTCATAACGGCTGACTTTCTTAAGCTCTGCTCCATTTCTGGTTGATCAACAAAGAGTTTTTCTACACCGGGAGTACGTATCACGCCTGGCGATACCGCATTGATGCGAATGCCACGCTTGCCATACTCGGCAGCCGAGCTTTTAGTTAAAATGTTTACTGCGCCTTTGGCTGCCGCATAAGCCGTATTATAAGCATGACCCCGAAGTGACGCGTTGGAAGAGATGTTGACGATAGAACCGCCTCCATTATCGAGCATGACCGGCAATAGCGCCTTCATACACAGCCACGTATTCGTGGTGCACATAGCAAAGGTCTCATCAAACACTTCTTTGCTGTACTCGTGAATTTGACCGCTGCCACGACTCAATGCAGCACTATTACAAGCAATGTCGATAGGGCCATAATGTGCAACCGCCTCATCAACCATTTGCTGAACCGAAAGCTCTTGGCTGACATCTGAAAAAACAAAGTGGGCGCTACCACCGGCGTTAATAATTTCATTCACGGTGTTTTGGCCAGCATCTGGATTGAAATCAGCGACAATAACTTTTGCACCTTCACGCGCAAATGCCAAACATATGGCTTTGCCGATGCCCATGCCGCCACCGGTGACAAGGCCAACTTTATCTTGTAGTAATTGGGTCATAGTGTTCTCTTGTTGTAGTATGATTATTTTTTAGCGTCGGTAGCTTTCCATGAATAAGAGCCCCATTGGCCATCACCTGAAGAGACCCCCACGGTAATTTCCTCGACATCACTATCAATGAAAAAGTTATCTTGTTTAATCATTTTTTCTAGCACTAGGAAAGACAGTTCTTCAACCGTAGTATTTCGAATAGCCAATACTTGGGTATCACTAACCGCAAAAAATAACTTTTCACCGTTAAAAAAAACTTCATATTGATCGCTAACTTTTTCGATTTTAAGGTAAGGGGACTCGCCGGGTAGTAACACATATTCATCCAGTGTTTTACAAATACTTCTCAGGCGCGATTTAATTTCTTGGTAGTCAAAGCATAGACCATTTTCATACACCGGCGCAGTGACTGTGGCGCGCACTTTAAAATTGTGACCATGCAGTCGTTCGCGATCAGTCTCTGAAAATATAGTGAAATGTGCGCATGAAAATTTAAGATCTTCTTTACTGATGTCGATTGTGGTTAATCGTTTTGACATATTAATCCCTGAATAGAAAAGAATCATGCCATTATATACTGAAAATGCACGTACGATAGATCATATATCAGTGGTTTGTTTGCTCGAAGCGGTGGTGATTGCCTCCTAAATACGTTTAATGGCTTTATTTTAAGGGGGGGGTGTTGTTGAAATTATTCATTTTACACATAATGACAAATTGTTCATTCCATCCAGCCTTTTAATCAGGCTGTTAAGACCAATAGCCGTGTGATAATAGTTATCATAGACCTAAGCAATGGATATTTAAAATGTTAAACTGTGATTCTTTAACGATTATAAAGAAGGTGATTTATGGCAAGCACACTCACGATTCGTTGTTCAGATGGCATTGGTCTGATTACATTAAATCGGCCCGATGCGATGAATACCTTAACGGGTGAGATGCTGGCTGACTTAGGGGCAGCCTATTTGCAATGTGATCGAGATGATGCGGTTAAGGTCATTGTGATAACGGGATCAGGGAAGGCCTTCTGTGCTGGTGCTGACTTAAGTGATGGCGGCAATACCTTTGATAGTTCTGAGCGTAGCGATATTAACAGCTGTCCGTTAGCTATTCAGGCGTGGGAATTACGGAAACCTATTATTGCGGCTTGTAATGGCCATGCCATTGGCGTGGGTTTAAGTATTGCGACGCAATGCGATATTCGCGTAGTCGCTAAGGACGGTAAATACGGTTTTTTGCAAAATCGAAGAGGCGTGGTAACTGATTTCGGTATGACTGCCTTATTACCAAAGATAGTAGGTATGGAGGCGGCTTTTGAATTATTGGTCCGAGCGCCCAAGCTAAATGGCGACGAATTACAAGCTATTGGTTTAGCTAGTCGCTCAGTCGATGCGGATCATGTCTTGGATGAGGCGTTATCCATCGCCAAGGATATGGTTGAAAACTGTTCTCCGTTAGTGATGGGTATGCATAAGCGTTTATTGTGGGATAATATGGATAAATCGCTAGCGGATGCGATTGAGCATGAAAGTGACGGATTAAATTACAGTATGCGAAAACCCGATGCGCTTGAAGGTGGCGTTGCTTTTTTTGAAAAAAGAAAGCCGACTTGGCAAGCTACCATTAATAATGATTGGCCTGAGTTTTGGGGTTAGTAGAAGACAATAATTTTTATGGAAGAGTAAAGAACCATGACGCAAAAATTTCTTGTCATCACCGGCGCTAGTCGAGGTATCGGTCGCGCAACAGCAGAATTATTTTTAGCCGCTGATTATCAGGTAATAAATATTTCCCGTCGTGACCCTCAGCTAGAAGGGGTGCGGCATATTAGTGCCGACTTAGCGGTTACAGGTTGGGCCGAAGCGGTCGCCGATAAACTTAAGCAGTGGTTAGCCGCGGCATCGCAAATCACCATTATTCATAGTGCCGGTTTATTATTAAAGGACAATATTGAGACCGTTAGCGCTGAAGATCTGCATCGTGTGATGCAAGTCAATGTGATAGCGCCAGCGGAATTAAACCAGTTGATACTGCCGTCGATGGCGGCGGGTTCGGCAATTATTTATGTGGGTTCGACTTTATCTGAAAAAGCAGTTGCCAATAGCTGTTCATATGTGACATCTAAACATGCCATGGTGGGTATGATGCGTGCTAACTGCCAAGATCTTAGCGGCAAAGGTATCCATACGGTTTGTGTCTGTCCTGGTTTTACTGAAACGGAAATGCTCAGTGATCATGTGGGTGGTAGCCAAGAAATACTGGCTGATATCGCGAGTGGGGTGACCTTTAACCGTCTTATCGAACCCTCTGAAATGGCCGCCACATTAAAGTTTGCCGCCGAAAATCCGGTGATGAATGGTTCGATCATGCACGCTAATCTAGGTCAAATTGAAAGCTAGATCATGCAAAAGTTTACTCTGCTTAGACGCTTATCCAGCTTGGACGGCTCGTGAGATTTCTTCCAGCATATTGCTGTAAGTGTCTTCCATCATGCTAATCATCATTTCTGGCGTTAATCCTTCTACGGTAATTTCGGTAAAGCTAGCATGCCACTTCGCGTTCACGCCGCCATCAGGATCGACTGTTAAGGACACACACACCTGGTAATTTGCCATTGGCGTGCCGGGTATATGGTAATAAATACTGTGATTATCACTGTCGATTCGATCCAGTACTTCATCGACAGGTTCTGGCATATTCGTCATATGAATACGACGAATTTCACCCTTTCTATCAGAATTATTACTGGCGATCTTTTCAACTTTCGTGGCTGGGCTGTACCAGTCAAGATTACTGAAATCCTCAACCAAGGCCCAGATCGTCGCTAACGGTGCCTGGATGTTTTTCTGTGCAATTATCTCGTGCATGACGGTTTCCGCTGTGATTAAGTTTAATAAAATTCTATTAGCTTATGATAAGCATAATTATATGAATAGATAATTAATAATTTTTATTGATTGGCAGCGAGCTTAGACGTCACAAAAGTATCTAATTTTTTTAAGTATTGGCTCTGCCAATAAAACAGACTAATTGCAACTAATAAAGCCACTGATGCAACCACAGTGGAACTTTGAATGCCGATCAGTTGGGCTAGATAGGCCATGGGTAAAACGCCTAATGGTGTGAGTCCAAAGGCCATCAGCATAAAAGCGGATACGCGACCGCGCTGTTCGTCAGTGACAAGAATTTGCGCCATAGTATTGTTTAAGGTTTGACTGGCACTGGCGGCTGCGTTAGCCAAAAAGAGGGGAATTAAGGCGAGATAAAAGTTTTTACTCAAGGCAAATACAATCAATAGCAGGCCAAAAGATGCAGTACTAATTAGCATCAGCTGAGTGCGATCAGTGCGTTCGCCGCGACTGGCAACCCAGAAGGATCCCAGTACACCGCCAAGACCAGAAACGCCCATCAGTAAACCAAGGCCGCGCTCGCCGACGTTCCAAACGAGATCGGCAAAAACGACCAGTAAGTTTTGAACCGGAAGCGCGAGTAACATTGGCAGTAAGCCAAAACTGACACAAACCAGTAATGGCTGGTAGCCAGTGATGTAGCGTATACCTAGCATGAGGTCTTGACGGATGTTGCCGTGATCGTAATTTTTTTTGATCGGTTGATAATGGATTGTAGCCATGAAAAATAATGCTAATGTGAATAAGGCAATTGAAATAATGTAGGCACCTTTAATTGAAAAAAAGCTAATCGCAACGCCCATCATTGCCGGCCCAAGCACTCTTGATAAATTAACTACACCGCTAGAGAGCGCCATCGCGCTGCCGAGTTTCTTTTCACCGACTAAGTTATAGACTAAGGCCGAGCGGGCAGGCATGATCAGCGGTACGATCGTGCCACCTAAAACTCCGGCGATCAGTAAGTGCCAAAATGCTAAGCTGTCAGTCAGTAGCAGTATTAATACCCAGCTTTCATTGGCTACGACAAATAGTTGGCCTATCACGACGATTTTTTGGCGATCAAAGCGATCGCCCAATACGCCGCCGATTAATGAAAACAGCAACATGGGAATAGCGAAAGCAATATTGATGTAGGCCAATGACATTTCATCATGGGTTAACTCCCATGCTAAAAACGTTCGGGTTAATACTTGTCCCTGCATGGCCAGAAAAAAAGCGGCATTACTGGCAATAAAAAGACGAAACGAGGGGATATTTAAGGTGTGCAACGATTGTCGCCAATGACTCATTGGTTGGCTTGATTGATCGGGCGACATAGACAATGACTATCCAAGAATGTTAATGCGGTAATAAAGATTATGATAAGGAACTTACAATAATAAGCGTATGGTATCACAGACCGATCTTAGAAGGTTGTTTCAAGCGTAAAAACTACCCCTTAATGCGATGGCCTATTAGGGTTCAAGCTTAGATAAGTCGTGTCTAGCTGAACCGATTTTAGGCGGGGTTGATATGGGCTAGAATTGCTTGGTTGATGCCTTCTTTTAAGCCGCCCACTGCGTGACGATTTTTTCCAAGCATCGGTGCAATAATTTTTTCCGCTTCAATAAAAATCGTGTCCAGTGAACAGCATTGATCAATAAACCCGGCAGCCTCTGCACTTGGCCCACTGATCTTGCTACCAGTCAGTAAGCTATCACGGACCGCTTTATTATTCATCTTGTTGATCACTAAAGCGTTCATTGATGGGATTAACACCATACCTAAATCCACTTCAGGCAGGCAAAAATAACCGCGGTCTTCACGCATAACTTGGTAATCGCTGGCCAGCGCAATCATGGCGCCTAAGCCAAAAGCATGTCCGTTTATAGCCGACACCACAGGCATTGGAAAGCGAAGTAGTCGACCAATCATTTGCATGCATTGGTGAACAAATGCCATGGCAATATCAGGTTTTTCGGCGGTGAGATATTCAAGGTCTAGACCTTGGGCAAAGGTTTTTTCTTCTCCACTGATAAGCAAGCCAGTTAGGCTTTCATCAGCGAGTACTTGATCTAAAGCCTGATTAAACTCAGCCAAACTGGTGGGATTAAATTTACCTTCATTGTGCATTGTTAGTGTCATGATTGCACTATTGCTCGTCCGTTCGTTACTGAGGCTGCAATTTGGCATAATAAAAATTCTCGTTTAAGGGTTGATGGCGAGCTTAGTCAACTTGGGTATTGTCAATTTGTAAATAGTGTTTTAAGTGATGCACTAATAAATAAAATGGGCCTGTGTCGACTAAAGCAACGGTCATTTTAAAGAGGTAATTGCTGCCAATCAACACGAGTAAAGCTTTAAAAGCAATATCACCGGCGAAAAAAGCGGCGCCAAAAGTAATGGATATGACCATGATTGAATCGACGGCTTGGCTCACCAAAGTGCTAAAGTTGTTTCTCAGCCAAAGGTGCTTACCCTTAGTGAGGGTTTTCCAGAAATGGAACAGTTTAACGTCAGTGTACTGCGCGGCAATGTAGGCAATCATCGAAGCGAACACAGCGCCAGCAGTGCACTGGTAAATTAATTGAAACAGTTCAATTTGTCCCTCAATGCGATTGCCTGAGGGGAGACTAACGCCTTCGGCTAATTGCAATACCTGCCACGGTGGCATGGCTGTCTCGGTAACGGACGGGATCTGATTTCCTAACCACATAAAGCCTAAAATAAAAAAATTGAGTACCAAGCCAACAGTGACCACGAAATTAGCCCTGGCTCGGCCATAAAATTCGCAAATCAAATCGGTGCATAAAAACGTTAAAGGGTAGGGTAATACGCCGATCGCTAATTGCATCGGGCCGAGTTGAATAAACCGAGTAATGCCCACGACGTTAAGCAGTGTCATTGCACAAATAAACAGCGCTGCAAGGCTGAAAAAAACCCGTTCACGGCGTTCGAGTAAAATGCTTTCATCAATGCCAGCGTGGGGTGGAATTGGACTACAGCTCAACAGGAAACCTCATCATCAATAGTATTTACACCGTATTTATACGTTATAATGAAGAGTATAACAATGACAGCTTGAGACAAAAGCAGATTGTGTCATTGGAATTGTTATTCGTAGTATAGCGAGGCAATATGTCAGACCTTAGTTTAGAATATGTTTACGGCATTAATGCCGTTGCCGAAATGATTAAGCATAATGCTCGATCCATTGAACAAGTTTATTTGCAGTCAGGGCGTGATGATCAGCGCTTGACGGCGATTATCGGCGCTGCCCAGCAGGCTAAAATTGCCATTGCGACAGTGAGTAAGCCAGAATTGCTTGCCTTGCTAGCCAGTTCTAATAGTCGTGACGAGGATGAGATGCCTAATCATCAAGGGGTGATTGCTTCGTGTCGACCCTCGCAGGCGCAAGATGAAAGTTTTCTCGATGCCTTGGTTAGGCGCAATGATTCTCCACTGCTATTGTTAATTTTGGATGGTGTGACAGACCCGCATAATTTAGGTGCTTGCTTGCGCTCGGCTGATGCAGCAGGGGCGCATGCCGTGGTTATACCCAAAGACAATGCGGTCGGCCTAACGCCAGTAGTTAGAAAGGTTGCCAGTGGTGCGGCCGAGACCACGCCCTTGGTAGTCGTGAAAAATTTAGCCCGCGCGATCAAAAATTTACAGGCAGCCGGCGTTTGGGTTATGGGTGCTGCGGGCGAAGCTGAACAAAGTCTTTTCCAGCTTGATTTAACGGTAAATACAGCATTAGTGATGGGTGCTGAGGGTGGTGGCTTACGCCGCTTAACGCGCGAACGCTGTGACAGTCTGTTTACGATTCCAATGAGCGGCGCGGTTGAAAGTCTCAATGTATCGGTCGCTGCAGGGGTATCGTTGTTTGAAGCCTTACGCCAACGGCAATCAGCACCGCATCCCTCTAGTTAGACACTTAATACGTCTTGGTTGACAATAATTTAACGCTGTAGTTTGACGTAACTGGTTAGAATATTCTTTATTATTTCATTACTACTCACAGGTATTAAAGATGAGCAAAGAGCTAAGTATCAGCACTAAAAACTGTATTATCGAAAAGCATGACCGTACTTTGGTTGTGACCCTCAATAGACCTGAGGCAAAAAATGCCTTCAGTCCCGAAATGTTGTTAGGGATGTACAAGGCTTGGCGTTTACTCGATGACGATGACGAGTTGATGTGCGCGATTTTAACCGCTAACGGCGATACGTTTTGTGCCGGCATGGACTTAAAAGCCGGCGCTGATGGCCAGCAAAAAAGCACTGAAGAATTTATGGCTTTAATGGGTGAAGTGCCTAACGTGCATTGGCAGGCATTATTGCGCGATAATCGACCCAGTAAGCCGCTTATCTTAGCCGTCGAGGGTTATGCCTTAGCCGGTGGAACAGAAATTTTAGCCGGTACCGATTTACGTGTTGCGGCTGAAGATGCCACTTTTGGCGTCACTGAAGTGGCCAGAGGCCTATACCCCATGGCTGGCTCGAGCATCCGCTTACCTCGGCAGATCCCCTACTGCTTAGCCGCAGAGATTGTGTTATTGGGCCGTCATATCACTGCGCAAGAGGCCTTAGAATGGGGCTTAGTTAATCGTTTAGTACCCAAGGGTGAAAGTTTAGCTGAGGCCAAACGCATGGCCGAAGAACTGTGCAACACAGGCCCACTAGCATTAAAAGCCATTACCCGCTCTTTGCGTGAAATTCAAACCGATGTTGCTGAACCAGCAGCGATGTTGCAGTCGGATGAGTTGGCGAATCCCGTGTTTGCCTCTGACGATGCACGTGAAGGTATGAAAGAATTTAAAGAAAAACGGCCGGCCGCTTTCCAAGGAAAATAGTCCC
>CALCNB010000276.1 GCA_937897785.1 uncultured Cellvibrionales bacterium
GTTATCTGCTTCCCCTGAGATACTTTAAAAATTTTATCTTTTTGCAATTTGTTTATTTTCCTGTCCCACTTAGTTGTCGTTTTTTTAATTCTCTAGATCGCCGCACTCTCTACTACGGCTAACGCATTGCGAATAGTTTTGATCGCCACCGATGTATGCTAAAGTGGGGGGATATATTAACAAAAGATGCTGAGATTAGCGTTTTTACAAAACGCTTGGGTTTAATCGACGGAGAATGGTAAGTGGATATTGAATTATTAAATGATCGAGATGTGGATTTTTTGCTGTATGAATTTCTCGATACCGACGCGCTATTAGAGCGACCAGTCTACCGTGAGCATAGCCGAGAAATTTTTGATGCTGTGTTAGACACGGCTAAATCTATTGCTAAAGACAAATTTGCTAATCACAGTCACGAGGGTGATGCTAATGAACCGCAGTTTGATGGCCAACAGCTAACGTTAATCCCTGAAACAAAAGCTGCATGGGATGCCTGGGCCGAGGCGGGTTTCTTAGCTGCTCACTATTCACTCGACGAAGGCGGTATGCAGTTGCCTGAGACGCTAATGCGTATTGCCATGGCGTATCCCACAGCGGCCAATGCTAGTACCGCAGCGTATGGCTTTTTGACGATTGGTGCGGCGAATCTCATTCGTGCTTTTGCGGCATCTGAGTTACAAGCCAGATTTTTGCCGGCTATGAAAATGGGTCGATTCTCCGGCACCATGGCCTTGACTGAGCCAAATCAGGGGTCGTCATTAGCCGACATTAGTACTCGTGCGATCGAACAGGCTGATGGCAGCTATAAACTTCGCGGTCAAAAAATGTATATCTCGGGTGGTGATCACGAACTCACCGATAATATTGTGCATATGGTATTGGCGAAAATCGATAGTGCACCGGCTGGCGTTAAAGGTATCAGTTTATTTATATGCCCGAAATTCTTAGTCAATGAAGACGGCAGCGTCGGCGAACGAAACGATGTGCAGTTGGCCGGTCTATTGCACAAAATGGGCAATCGCAATACCACTTCGACGGTATTGAATTTCGGCGAGCAAGACGGCGCGACGGCCTATTTGGTCGGTAAGCCTCACCATGGCCTACTGTATATGTTTCAGATGATGAATGAGGCACGAATTGGTGTTGGCGCGGGCGCGGCGATTATAGCCTATCAAGGCTACAATTATTCGCTGAATTATGCGCGTGAAAGGCCACAAGGACGACCGGTATCCAATAAAGATCCTCAATCTAAACAAGTGCCAATTATTCAGCACGCTGATGTGCGGCGAATGTTACTGGCACAAAAATCTTATGCCGAGGGCGCATTGGCACTGTGTATGTATGGCAGCAGTTTGTTTGAAGATAGTCGCAGTGCTGCATCGCCCGATGAAAAAGAATCAGCCCATGAATTGCTGGAATTGCTGATCCCTGTGATCAAATCATGGCCGTCAAAATATGGCCCAGAGGCTAACAGTTTGGCTATTCAAGTCCTTGGCGGCTCTGGCTATATTCGTGAATATCCAGTGGAGCAATACTATCGCGATAATCGATTAAACTCGATACATGAGGGAACCGAAGGGATTCACGGCCTTGACTTATTAGGGCGTAAAGTGCTGCAAAAAAATGGCATGGGTTTTAACTTGCTGATGGAAAAAATGGACCAGACGATTGCCGAGGCAAAGTCTGCATTAGCATTGGCCGATCTTGCCAGTAGTCTACAAGTCGGTAGTAGTACTCTTTCACAAGTGACAGAAAATTTGTTGGGTTTGCTGGGCGAAGATCTTGAGTTGGCCTTGGCCAATGCAACGATTTACTTAGATCTAATGGGGCGCGTGGTAGTGAGCTGGATATGGTTACGACAAGCTTTGGTAGCCAGTGCTGGGCTCAAAAAATCGGCGGATTCAGAACAAGAGAGCGCTTTTTATCACGGTAAAATTCAGGCAGCACGTTACTTTATTGAATGGGAGTTGCCGCAGATCAATATGCAAGCGAAAATTCTGATGGATCACAGTGACGTCTGTTATGCAATGAGAGATGAGTGGTTTTAAAGGGTTACATTTTTAATATAAAATCGAAAAATAAAATATAATACCGATCAGCTATTAATAGAGAATGAAAAATTTTTGTATTGATTAGGCTGCGATGATTATATTTCCCCATTGGTCTAGCTAATAAAATGATCGATTTATGAATGATAAAAATTGAATCTACCGCAATCTAGCTATGCCCATGCAGTGTGAGAAAAAAGATAATGTCTAAACAAATTGATACGATTGATGAGAAGAGTCTGGCAGATTACTTAGAGCGTGACATGGCTGGTTTTTATGGTCCTGTCACGGCAAAGAAATTTTCTAATGGCCAATCTAATCCGACCTTTCTATTGTCAGCAAAAAGTGGTCGCTATGTTTTGCGGCGAAAACCGCCAGGCGTTTTGTTGCCTTCAGCGCACGCGGTCGACCGAGAATATCGGGTCTTAAAAGCTTTGGCCCATACCGATGTTCCTGTGGCGCAGGCATTTCATCTGTGTGAAGATGACGCGATCATTGGCAGTATGTTTTACGTGATGAGTTATGTGCAAGGTCAAGTCTACTGGGATCCCTCACTGCCGGAATTCTCTAAGGCTGATCGTGGCGCCGTTTACGACGAGATAATCCGTGTTATGGCAGCTCTGCACAGCGTTGATATTAGTACTGCTGGATTGACTGACTACGGAAAATCAGGAAATTACTTCGAGCGTCAAATTAATCGTTGGACTAAGCAGTATCGGGCGTCAGAAACTGAAGCTATTCCGGTGATGGATCGATTAATAGACGGGTTAAATACCAAATTACCTGACGATAACAGTCCTGCCTGTCTGATTCATGGTGATTATCGGCTGGATAATTTGATGCTGGGTGAGAATGACACCCGTATTATTGCTGTTTTGGATTGGGAATTATCGACGCTGGGTAACCCCCTCGCTGATTTGGCTTACTTCTGTATGGGCTTACGGTTGCCGAAAACGGCTCACAGTAACGGTTTGGCCGGTATCGATAGATCTGAATTAGGTATTCCTAGCGAAGAGGCTATTGTTGCTCAGTATTGTCAATTTCGGGGGGTAGAAAAAATTGACCATTGGAACTTTTATCTTGCCTTTAGTTATTTCCGATTGGCTGCGATCGCTCAAGGTGTTTATAAGCGCTCATTGACGGGTAATGCATCCAATAAGAATGCTGCAAAATTAGGGGAAATGGTGCATGTTTTGGCAACTATGGCGATAGAGTTGATTGAAGATTAACGTCGATAATTCGGTGATAGTGCTTTATCGCTGGTTAAGTCTGTAAGAAAAGACAGTAGAATTATTAAGAAAATATTTTAACGATGTATGGAATCAAGTGCATTGAATTAAGGTTATTAATAAGAGGGTTGACATCTTGTGAGTACCAATTTATTTGATTTAACAGGAAAGATTGCGCTGGTGACCGGTGCTAGTCGTGGCATTGGTGAATCGATAGCAATACTGTTGGCCGAGCAAGGTGCGCACGTGATTGTTTCCAGCCGAAAAATTGATGGCTGTCAAACGGTTGCTGATACCATTATTAATGCCGGTGGCAGTGCTGAGGCCTTCGCTTGCCATGTCGGCAGCATGGATGATATTGAGAATATCTTTAAGTATATTCAAACTAAGTACAGCAAGCTTGATATTTTAGTTAACAATGCAGCGGCTAATCCATACTTTGGTGATATTCTCGATACTGATTTGGCGGCTTACATGAAAACTGTTGATGTGAATATTCGAGGTTACTTTTTTATGTCTGTGCAAGCTGGCCGACTGATGCGGGAAAATGGCGGCGGTGCTATTGTTAATACCGCTTCGGTGAATGCCATTCAGCCTGGTTCTTTGCAAGGCATATACTCAATTACTAAGGCTGCGGTGGTTAATA
>CALCNB010000277.1 GCA_937897785.1 uncultured Cellvibrionales bacterium
CGAGTGGTTAAAGGTAAAGTCATTATTGGCAATGGCGGGTCAGAATATGGCGTTAGAGGTTTTGTATCCGCTTATGATGCAAATAACGGCGAAATGTTATGGCGCTTTTATACGGTACCGGGCAATCCAGCGAATGGCTTTGAAAATCCTCAAATGGAGCTGGCCGCAAAAACATGGACCGGTAATTGGTGGGAACACGGTGCGGGCGGCACCGTCTGGGATGCCATGGCGTACGATCCAGAGTTGGACTTACTTTATATTGGCGTAGGCAATGGTGCGCCCCATAATCGCAATATACGCAGCCCCTTCGGCGGTGATAATTTATTTCTCTGCTCTATTTTAGCGCTGAGACCCGACACGGGCGAATATGTCTGGCACTATCAAGAAGTGCCTGCTGAAACCTGGGACTACACCGCGACACAAACAATTGTCTTGGCAGATATCGACTGGCAAGGTAAAAAAAGAAAGGTTTTAATGCAAGCGCCTAAAGCCGGCTTCTTTTATATTCTCGACCGTGAAACGGGCGAACTGTTATCGGCCGAACCCTACGCTAAAAAAGTCACTTGGGCCAGTCACTACGATATGGAGACAGGCCGACCCGTTGAAGTTGAAGGTCAAGACTACACCGCAGCTCCGGCAATGGTTTACCCCGTTGGCCTTGGCGCGCATAATTGGCACCCCATGTCTTATAGCCCAGACACTGGTCTGATGTATATTCCAGCTCAACATGTCGGCGGCGAATTAAAGCAAGACAATAACTATCAACACTTACCAAGGCATTGGAATACGGGGGTCGATACCAGTGTTGACATGCACAATGCCGCCCTTAGCCAAACTTTACTGAAAACCTTTGTTGAGGGTTACTTACTTGCGTGGGACCCAATCAAGCAGCAGGCAGCATGGACGGCAGACCATCAAACCATCGGCAACGGTGGCACGCTATCGACCGCTGGTAATTTAGTGTTTCAAGGTACAGTCGACGGTTTATTCAAAGCATTCAATGCCAAAAACGGCGAACAACTTTGGCAGTTCAATACACAAAACGGCATTGTCGGCAGCCCAATCAGCTATAGTATTGACGACCAGCAATTCATCACTGTACCCGCAGGTCGCGGCGGCGGATTAAGCCAAATTATCGGTATTCAACACGATGTGACTCATGTGAATGGTCGCATTCTGGCGTTTACACTGTCAGGCAACGCATCGTTGCCTGCACTAGAAAAACTCAGCATTCCAAAACCACCCGCAATGCCGGAAGTCAGTGATGATATACTCAGCCAAGGTGCTATCGCCTACAGCCGTTTTTGTTCTCGCTGCCATGGCACTAACGTTGTTAGTGATGGCGCGATACCGGACCTTAGGCACCTTGAAGCCGTCTGGCATGATAACTTCAATGCCGTAGTGCTTGATGGCATGATGGAAGCGGCCGGTATGCCCCGATTTGATGACGTGCTAGACGAACAAAGTGCAGCCGCAATTCAGGCCTTTATTATTGAACAAGCGCATCAAGACTATCAATATCGTGAAAAGCCTAGTCGCTGGATGGAACTTAAGTTATGGGTTTACCGACAATTGGCCGATGGCCTAAAATTCTTAAGTGAACAGCAATGAGTAAATAATAGTAATGCTTGAACTGTACTTTGCACCCACACCTAATGGTTGGAAAACGACCATCATGCTCGAAGAGTGTGGCTTAGACTACGAACTCAAGCTAGTAAATATTGGTAGCGGTGAGCAGTTTAAAGAGCCTTTTTTGAGTCTTTCGCCCAACGCGAGAATTCCTGCCTTAATTGATCGACAACCGAAAGATGATCATGGTCGAGTTATGCCTGATGTGAAGCTGTTTGAATCGGGCAGTATATTAACCTACCTAGCAGAAAAGACCGGCTTATTTATTGGCGAGTCTCGCGCTGACTTTCATCGAATAAACCAGTGGCTGCACTGGCAAATGGCCAACTTAGGACCCATCGGCGGCCAAGTAAGCCACTTTATTAATTATGCACCCGACGGCAATGACTACAGCAAACAACGCTACCTCAATGAATACGACCGATTGCTGGCCGTGATGAATTATCAATTACAAAAAACGCCTTACCTTGGCGGAAAGTATTACAGTATTGCTGATATCGCTTGCTTCCCTTGGCTATTGCCTTACAAAAATTACGGCATAGCACTAAACAAATTTACCCACCTCAAACGCTGGTATGATGAATTGAAGCAGCGTCCTGCTCTACGCCGTGGTGTCGATGTCGGTAAGGATTGGCGGCCTAAAAACCCACCGGATGCCTCAATGCGAGAGGTGTTATTTAAGCAAAGCTCCGACCAATACAAAGACAAATAATACGAGAGTAAAACGCTATGAGCAAAGCCACTATCGAATGCTTTTTTGATTGTTCATCGCCTTGGACTTATATGGGGTTTGAGCGATTATTAAAGCTTAAGCAGCGCTATGACTTCACTGTCATATGGAAGCCAATTTTAGTCGGCGGTGTTTTTAATGAGGTCAATCAAGGCCTGTATGAGGCTAGAGAGTCAATGTTTAATGATGAACGACGGTTAACCTCGTTTATGAAAGACCTGCAAGACTGGGCGCGTTATTGCGAACTCACCATAAATTGGCCAGATTTTCATCCGGTTAACAGCGTTAAAGCCATGCGGGGTTGCATCGTAGCCCTAGAGCAAGACCGCTTAATCGATTTTGCTCGCGGCTGCTTTCAAGCTTATTGGGGAGAATTAGAAGACATCTCACAAGATGATGTGCTAGCCAACATTGCGGTAGCGGCTAACATTGATGAGACATTGCTGCTAAACAGAATTCAGCAAACTGAGATAAAAAATCAGTTGCGTGCCAATACCGACGAACTCATTGCGCGTGGCGGCTATGGCTCGCCAACATTCTTTATTAATGGTGATGATATGTATTTTGGTAATGACCGCATACCGCTGATAGAGCATGCGTTAAGCTACGCGTAAGGATTGGCTTCAGGGTAAAGTAAAGAAACTTGTGATTCCCCGCAGAGATCTTTTAACTTCTCAATCAAGCCATCACTGGGCACAACCTGCCAATCGTGACCTAGTTTGATATCTGTTGAAGCCTCTTCACCGCGATAACGAATCCATAGTGGGCAGTTGCCACGACCACCCAATTGAAAGTCTTCACACTTTAGACGAAGTTTTGAATTGGTTTAAAAAAAACAATATAGATTATGTTAATTCAATACCTTCATGCGATTTTGAACTAATACATGATTATGAAAATTTATTTTCAAAGAATTCTAAGGGTAGTTTTTATTCCCGAATTATCAATCAAATATCAATGATTTTTAACAGACTAGGTTCTGATGGAGGTTTATTTATTGTAATTGGAAAGAAAAATATTAAAACTAATTTGAAATAAACAATAAATCTGTATTTTAATGAAATCAATTTTAGGTATTTCAGCTTTTTACCATGATAGCGCAGCATGCTTATTGAAGGATGGTGAGATTATTGCCGCTGCTCAAGAAGAGCGCTTTACTAGAAAGAAACATGACTCTGGATTTCCTCATAACGCCATTAAGTATTGTTTAAAAGAGGCAGACTTGGCTGCAAGTCAAATAGAAAATGTAGTTTTCTATGAAAAACCTTTCTTAAAATTTGAGAGGTTACTAGAGACTTATCTCGCTTATGCACCCAGAGGCTTTACAAGTTTTGCAAAGTCGATGCCTTTATGGATTAAAGATAAACTTTTTCAAAAATCTGTTCTTATTAAAGAGCTTCATGCAACACTTGATGAAAATACTGACTGGCAAGAACGTATCTTGTTTTCTGAACATCACCTATCTCATGCTGCTAGTGCTTTTTATCCTTCACCTTTTGAGAATGCTGCGGTGCTAACGCTTGATGGTGTTGGTGAGTGGACAACAACATCAATAGCTGTTGGAAAGGGCCGTGATTTAAAAGTTATTAAAGAAATTCATTTCCCTCACTCGCTTGGCTTACTTTATTCAGCTTTTACTTACTATACTGGTTTTAAAGTTAATAGTGGTGAGTATAAATTAATGGGACTTGCCCCTTATGGAAAGCCAAAATATTATGAAATTATTAAAAATAATCTAATTGATATAAAAAAAGACGGCTCTTTTCGACTTAATCAAAGATATTTTAATTACATGTCTGGATTAACAATGGTTAACAAAAAATTTGAGAGATTATTTGATAAAAAAATTAGACAACCCAATGATAAAATAGAGAGATTTCATATGGATATCGCTTCTTCTATTCAGAAAATAACAGAAGATATAATTTTGTTAATAACTAAAGATTTATTTGAAGAGTTTGGTATTGAAAATTTATGTTTGGCTGGCGGTGTTGCTTTAAATTGTGTTGCAAATGGTAAAATAATTAAACAAAATAAATTTAAAAATATTTGGATACAACCAGCCTCAGGAGACGCTGGTGGAGCATTAGGTGCAGCATATGCTGCTTGGTATGTTGAGTTAAAAAATAAAAGAAAA
>CALCNB010000278.1 GCA_937897785.1 uncultured Cellvibrionales bacterium
TTCATTAGCGTAGATCTTGGCGGGTAAAGTCGTCGTATTAGAAAATTCTAAGGTGACATGCCCTTCCCATTCTGGCTCTAAGGGCGTGACGTTGACGATAATGCCACATCGCGCATAAGTCGATTTACCCAAACAGACGGTCAAAACACTGCGAGGAATCTTAAAATATTCAACTGTGCTGGCCAACGCAAAAGAATTAGGGGGAATGATACAGTGATCTGCCTCTACATCTATGAAACTATTTTCATCAAAGTTCTTAGGGTCAACGGTAGTTGAATGAACATTGGTGAAAATTTTAAATTTATTCGAGCAACGTACGTCATAGCCATAGCTTGAGGTGCCGTAAGAGATCACCCGCTGGCCATCATTCTCTCGCACCTGACCTCGCTCAAACGGTGATATCATGTCTTCATTTTCAGACATGCGGCGAATCCAGTGATCAGATTTAATACTCATAATTTCTCTCTCAATCAAATATAAAATAATTAGGCGGTGACCTAATCGTCAGTAATAGTGATATCTGGTATTGTTGCCGTTGCCGATTGACCTTCCCATTGCAGGCGAATCGCTAGCTTTAGGGCAATCTGGCGATATTGCATACTCAGGGAACCTTCAGGAAGAACGGCCATTATAGGTTGCCCATGATCTAATCCTTTTCGTAGATCGAAGCTCAGCGGAATCGATCCCAGTAGAGAGACATCGTATTCAGAGGCAATGGCCTCACCCCCACCCTCACCAAAGATCGCCTCCTCGTGGCCACAGTGACTGCAAATATGGGTGGACATGTTTTCGATCACACCAAGACAAGGCACATCAACCTTACGGAACATCTCAATGCCCTTTTTAGCATCCAGCAAAGCAAGATCCTGTGGCGTAGTCACCACCACGGATCCACTCACCGGTATTTGCTGAGAAAGGGTTAAGTGAATATCGCCAGTCCCTGGGGGCATATCGATAATCAAATAGTCCAACTCAGGCCATAGCGTTTGATTAATAATTTGCGTTAATGCGCCACTAACCATGGGCCCTCGCCATACCATGGGCGTTTTCTCTGTTACTAAGTAACCCATCGACATCGTCTGTAGACCCAGTGCTTCAATAGGCACAAAAAACTTCTGCTCTTTAACTTCTGGTCGCTGCTGCTCAGAGACACCCAGCATCATGGGTAAAGATGGCCCATAAATGTCAGCGTCCAAGATGCCGACACTTGCCCCCTCATACTGTAAAGCCAGCGCAATATTTAATGCCGTTGTCGACTTGCCGACGCCACCTTTACCTGAGGTAATCGCAATTAAATGTTTAATATTGTCTAAGCTATTGCCTTGCTCAGCCTTATCCGACACGATGATCTTATGCGAAACATTCACACTCAGGGTTAAATGTGGCAAGGCGCTTTCAAGTAATTGAGTGGTAAAATGTCGTAATGATTCTACTGCGCCACCACTGGGATAAGTCAGGACGATATTCACCGTAGCTTGATCATCCGATATTAGCAATGATACCTTGGCGCCCGATGCGGCAAGCGACAGCTCCAGTGAAGGATCGACCCATTCATAAATACGATCGAGTAATGGTTGATGCAGGTCCTGCATTTATCTCCTAGCATGTGAAAGCTTCGATTTTATATCGGTCCGATCGCCGGTAACCATCATTGAATATCATCTAACGAACACTCTAAAGAACACTCTAAAGAACAGACGCTCTAGAGCGCTCGTTACCGAACAATATTATAAAGATTTTTGCAGCACTTAGGGAGCTAAATAAGACCAAACCCCCCACAAGCCTACCGTATTATATTCGATCAAGATCAACGGTAGGGGCAGCCTAGGCCTTTACCAGAATAAACGACCGATTCGAGTAGTCCAAATAAACTTCATCACTTTTTTAAACGTTTCTGCCTGCTCAGTTGAACGGGGAAAACCCGTTGCCTTTTTCGCCGCTGCTCGATCGCTGATCACAGGTTGACAGAAGCTATAGCCTCGCAAGCCGACCTTACCATTGACTTGACCAACGCCACTGTCTTTTCGACCACCAAAGGGCGCCGCGTGGACACCGTAACCTACCGCCATATCATTGACACTGACACCACCCGTATCGATTTGACGAGCGATATCAATGCCTTTTTGCTTGTCTTGCGTCCAAACATTACCATGCAAGCCGTACTGCGAATCATTGGCCATTGCAATAGCCTCTGCCTCGTCTTTTACTTTAACCACGCAAACGATAGGGCCAAAATTTTCATCGCGCATAATGGCCATTTCATGGTTCAGATCTGTCATAACAGTAGGCAAGTAATAAAGCCCATTAAGATTGGGGTTTCGTTTACCACCGACATGGACTTTTGCCCCATTGGCTACGGCTTCGTCGACCTGCCCTTCAATAATGGCCATTTGCTTATCCCAAAATACCGCACCGACGTCTTCATCAAAGCCATATTCACTGCCTTGTCTTAATGCCTGAACACCTTCGATCGCTTTTTCTAAAAAGCGATCATAAACCGCTTCGACAACATATATTCGCTCGGTACCACAGCAATAATGGCCGCTATTCATACAAGAGCCGATAATAGCTCCTGTCACAGCGCCATCAATATCGGCGTCGGCACAAACAATCATTGCGTCCTTACCACCAAGCTCCATAGTACAGGGTTTAAGCTGGCGACCGCAGGATTCAGCAATACGCTGACCGGTTGCCACGCTCCCCGTAAAAGCAATCTTTTTAACCGCCGATTCGACTAAAGCAGCGCCGGTTTGACCATCGCCAATCACAACCTGCACTAAGCCATCCGGTAAGCCCGCTTCTTTGCAAACCTTTTCAAGCCAACGACCAGACTCCGGGGTAACCTCAGAAGGTTTAAGCAACACAGCATTGCCAGCTAAGATGGCTTGAACGGTAGGGTTAATCGCTAAAATAAAAGGGCCATTCCAGGGCGTGATAATGCCAACCACACCCAGTGGTTTAAAATGCAATTCAATGGTTTTACTCAAGCCTAAAAAACCGTGGGCACGGGGTTTTTCAGGCCGCAGAAACTTCTCCGCACGTCGGCAGTAATAAGATACCGAATCACAAGCGGCATAAATCTCCATTAATAAGGCATCAGTGCGGGCTTTACCCGTCTCACTGACAACCGTATCGACGATGGCCTCACTATTATTCAACAACACAGGTAATAATTTTTGTACGGCCTCAACTCGTTGCTTGACCGATTTCGCTCCCCAAGCTAATTGAGCCGATTCTGCTCTCGCGTAAGCGGCAGACACATCAGCTTCGTTAGCACAAACGATCTCACCCAAGGGCTGTAAAGTGACCGGACTGGTCAGCTTGAGTACACGTCGACCATCATCAGTGTTATTGATACTTTCATAAATTGCCACAATAAATCTCCAATATCGATTATCTATAAGTGCTGCTATTAATACATGACTATAAACGACCTTTTGACGGCTAACAATTACCAAACCCACAGATCATTTGCAGAACAGATTTCCAAACCTGAGTTGCCTAGGCCGTCAAGCCCAATCAATAACGGTAAAAACAGAAATAAAGAAACACAAGTTGAACCTAAGCAGGCATAGTTGGAAAAATTTGATCAATTCTTCGCACATGCATAATCACAGTAAAAAACAGGCGACAAGCGATTAGCTTAACCGAGTATTCAACCGTATATGGCGCGTTATCATCAACAGCAACAGGCCCAGAATATAATAAAAAATGGGGATTATGACAGGGATATTGACCGAACAAAGGGACGCATCTGGCAGACAAGGATCTTGATTATTGGGGTCTTCATGATCCATATAGCCGTCACCGTCACTGTCGATAATATTTGATTCTTGGTAATCCAATAAGCCATCTGAATCACTGTCAGTCAACTCACCTTCGGCAAAATCACTGAGTCCGTCAAGATCGGTATCTTGTGAACAAGGCGCGGTGAATACGGTGGGCAGACAAGGATCTCTAACATCCGAATCCTGGTGATCGAAGCTCCCGTCCTGATCATAGTCATCAAATGGCCTAAGTTGCCAAGCCAACGCATAGCCATGATTAAAGGGCCCGCTAAGCGGCTCAACACGCAGTTTATAATGCACACCCTGATCGACGGCAAGCCAAATATTTTGGGTGTTACTCACCGTGTCAATCACTTCTGTCACCAATGACTCGGTGCCATTCGCATCGACCATGAGCAGCGATAATTTGAATTGCTCGAGTGATGCATTGTAGTAAAACCGAGAAGAGTTGGCACTTAGCGGCCCAGTGACATCCGCATTCCAGACCAATGATGCG
>CALCNB010000279.1 GCA_937897785.1 uncultured Cellvibrionales bacterium
GCTGGCGTCACCATTTGAGGCAGGTGCAGAGTCAGCGTAGTAACCGAGTGTGCTTTGCAGTTCAATTTTTTTATGTGTCCATAGTGCGCCAATAGCTAACATGCCTCCATCACCGGCTTTGATCTTGGTTGTTTCACCATTTTCATAGTCGATGCCAACTAACTTATCACCGCCAGTGCTGCCAGCGAGTAGGGCAATGCCACGTAGCGCCGGGTAAACGGTCTCTGTCTGGGTTGTTTCGGCGAAACTGTGGCTTAAAAAAAGGCATTGGGCGAGTAGAAAAAAAGCTAAAAAGATTGATTTTACTGAGCCGAAGTGGGCTTGATGGTGAGTCGTCATCTGTTACTCCTAGTCAAGCGGTGCAAGGGGGTGAGTTGACTATCATTGGCTGACAGCCACTAGCATCTATTTTAAGCGAGGCGACACCGGCCCGTATGTACAGTAATCAGGCGCTGCGATGGTTTTTACATTAAAATTACAATACCAATATAATCAACCACTTATGGAAATTTATTGGCTTTCTATTGTGTTTTGATGCGGTGTGATTAGGTGTTTTTAAGCGACTAAAAAAGTCTTATTGGCACGGCTTTCTGTAACTTGTTGCCAGTGTCAAGCGAGCCGCGATTCATGTAGAATGAGCGTCCCTTTCCTAGCGGTATTAGGACATCGATTTTGGCCTATTTGCCACTCATCCAATGGCTTGCCAAATCTGAGCCAATAGATGGGCTAATAGATGAGCCAAACCGCCTTGGTTTCGTAATTAAAGCATTAACCAGCGATATTTTTATTAAGTTTTGGAGTGATTGAATGTTCGACAAAAGTATGACCGTGGCCGATTTTGATGATGAGTTACAAGTAGCAATTAATGCTGAGCAGCAGCGACAAGAAGATCACGTTGAGCTCATAGCCTCAGAAAACTATTGCAGTCCCCGCGTCATGGAATGTCAGGGCTCGGTACTGACCAATAAATACGCTGAGGGCTATTCGGGTAAGCGTTACTACGGTGGTTGTGAATTTGTTGATGTCGCAGAAGATCTTGCTGTCGAGCGTGCCAAACAGTTATTTGGTGCTGACTATGCCAATGTTCAGCCGCATTCGGGCTCACAAGCCAATAGTGCTGTTTACTTGGCTTTATTAGAGGCGGGTGACACGGTTTTAGGTATGAGTTTAGACGCAGGTGGACATTTGACTCACGGCGCTAAGCCTAATTTTTCTGGCAAGGTTTATAACGCTGTGCAATACGGTTTAGATCTTGAAACGGGTGAAATTGATTACGATCAAGTTGAATCCTTAGCCCTAGAGCATCAACCTAAAATGATTATTGCAGGATTTTCTGCTTATTCAGGGATTGTTGACTGGGCACGTTTTCGAACTATCGCCGATAGCGTTGGCGCCTATTTGTTAGTGGATATGGCCCATATAGCCGGTTTGGTTGCGGCTGGCGTCTACCCTAGCCCCGTGCCTTATGCCGATGTAGTAACCTCGACCACACACAAAACCTTACGTGGCCCACGCGGCGGGATTATTCTGGCTAAAGCCAATGAGGCCTTACAAAAGAAATTTAATTCAGCGGTTTTTCCAGGGGGGCAGGGTGGACCATTAATGCATGCTATCGCAGCCAAAGCAGTGAGTTTTAAAGAGGCGATGTCCGATGACTTTAAAGTTTACCAGCAGCAGGTAGTCCTCAATGCGCAAGCGATGGCGCAAACGTTTATTGAGCGGGGTATTAAGATTGTCTCTGGCGGTACACATAACCATTTAATGTTAGTTGATTTAATCGGCAAAGAGTATACCGGTACAGATGCTGATGCCGCACTGGGAGCGGCCCACATTACTGTCAATAAGAATGCTGTACCCAATGATCCGCGCTCACCGTTTGTGACTAGCGGTTTACGTGTTGGTACACCCGCTATTACTACTCGTGGCTTTAAAGAGCCAGAGGTGATAGAACTGACCCATTGGATGTGCGACATTTTAGAAGATGTCTCTAATACGGAAGTGATTGATCGAGTTCGAGCGCAGGTAACCGAGTTATGTAAACGGTTCCCCGTTTATCGTTGATACTTTGCAATGCTAGCATCTGTGCTGGCTAGGAATACTGAGTATGCGTTGTCCGTTTTGCGGTGCAGAAGATACTAAGGTGATCGATTCACGATTGGTGGCTGAGGGTGATCAAATTCGCCGTCGACGCGAATGTCAAACCTGCACCGAGCGTTTCAGTACTTATGAAACGGCAGAGTTGATGCTGCCTAAGATCATTAAACAAAACGAAGTTCGTCAACCCTTTGATGAGGCCAAGTTACGCTCAGGAATTCTTCGCGCATTAGAGAAGCGACCGGTCAGCGTTGAGCAAATTGAAACCACAGTAGGCCACATAAAACACAGCTTAATTTCTACTGGTGAAAGAGAAGTCAGCTCGATTCGTGTTGGCGAGACGGTGATGGAGCATCTAAGGCAGTTAGACCATGTTGCCTATGTTCGGTTTGCCTCGGTTTACCGAAGCTTTGAAGATCTGAATGAATTCCGTCAAGAAATCGATAAGCTCTCGGCAGAGCAGAGCGAGTAAGACAATGTCATCCTCGCCATCTTTTTCAAGCGCTGACCGTGAGTACATGGCTTTAGCGATTCAATGTGCTAAGCGTGGTGTTTATACTGTTACGCCGAATCCAGCCGTTGGCTGTGTTTTGGTGCGAGATGGAAAAATTGTTGGTCAAGGTTGGCATCAGTCTGCCGGTCAAGCGCATGCAGAAGTGAATGCATTAAAAGAAGCGGGCAGTGAGGCTAAGGGAGCAACCGCCTATGTCACACTAGAGCCTTGTAATCATATAGGTCGAACAGGTGCTTGTTGTGAGGCGCTTATTAGCGCCGGTGTTTCACGGGTTGTGTCGGCGATGCAAGACCCTAATCCCCAAGTGGCGGGAGCGGGTCATGCTCGTTTAGCGGAGGCGGGTTTGCTGGTTGCTTCAGGTCTGTTGGCGAGCGAGGCGGCAGCATTAAATCTTGGTTTTATTAAACGGATGCAGCATCAGTTACCGTATGTGACCTGTAAAATGGCCATGAGCTTTGACGGTCGAGCAGCCATGGCTTCTGGTGAAAGTCAGTGGATAACAGGATCACCGGCCAGACAGAAAGTACAGCAATTAAGGGCAGCAAGCTGTGTCATAGTGACGGGCATTGGCACTGTTTTGAAGGATGATCCAGCACTCAATGTTCGACACATCGACAGTCTTAATAGCGGTGCTGACGAAGCGATCTTACGTCAGCCCGATCTGTTGATTATTGATTCTTCATTGAGAACGCCAGTCACTGCAAGAGTGCTTTCTCAAGAAAGTCTTGCATCTCGACGTGTCTTTGTGGCCTGCGCCGAAAGTGCCGATACTGAACGCCAAAAAGTTCTGCAGGCGCTTGGTGTAAGGGTTGTGTCCTTGCCAGATAACAGTAATTCAACGACCGTAAATTTATTATCAGTGTTGCGTTTTTTAGCCCAACAAGAAATGAATCATGTTTTTGTTGAGGCTGGCCCGACCCTAGCTGCACAATTTATTGATCAAGCATTACCTGATCAATTAAAAATATTTGTTGCTCCTAAATTAATGGGCTCCGAAGCACAGCCGGTATTTAAACTACCGATAGCAACAATGAGTAGCGCCATTGGCTTAACAATTGATGATGTGAGCGCGGTTGGCGATGACTGGTTATTTTCTTGTAGCCTATCGTCCAGTTAATCAATTAGCGAATGCCGTGATTTATTTGACAAGAGAGTGACAGATGTTTACTGGAATTATTCAAGCAAAGGGCCGTATAAAAAAAATCGAGAAAGTGGGTGGAGACAAACGCCTATTAATTGATGCAGCCGGTTTGCCTCTGGCCGACCTTGAGTTGGGCGCAAGCATTGCTATCAATGGCGTATGTTTGACCGCTGTTGAATTCATCGAGCAGGGTTTTTGGGCTGATGTGTCAGTTGAAACGCTGACGCATACGACCTTAGGGGATTTGCTTGAGGGTAGTTCCGTTAATTTAGAGAAATCATTGACGCCGAGTTCGTCTTTAGGGGGGCACTGGGTTAGTGGTCATGTCGACGGGGTTGGCGAGGTGGTTGAGCGTTACGAGGATGCACGTTCTTGGCGCTTTGCGATTCGTTCGCCAGAGCCGTTTGCAAAATACATTGCACAAAAAGGATCTATTTGTGTAGACGGCACTAGCCTCACGGTCAACGCAGTGAATGCAGCCGTATTCGAAATTAATATTATACCGCATACCATGCAACAGACTTTGTTTGGAGAGTATCAAGTCGGCAGTCGAGTCAACCTCGAAGTTGACGTTATCGCTCGATATTTAGAGCGAATGTCAACGTATATCAACCAGTAATCGCTTAAGTTTTGGTGAGCTGAGTCGGTGTTAACGCAACGAATGTAACAGTGAGATTTTTATGGCAACAGAGACAGAATTAAATAGTACAGAAGAATTAATTGCCGAAATTCGTCAGGGTAGAATGGTCGTCTTGATGGATGACGAAGACCGCGAAAACGAGGGTGACTTAGTGATGGCTGCGCAATGCATTACGCCAGAAGCGGTCAATTTTATGGCGCGTGAAGGCCGAGGTTTAATTTGCATGCCTATGAGTCGCTCGCGATGCCAGCAACTTGATATACCTTTAATGGTGGATGATAACCGCGCCGCGCATAGCACTAATTTCACCGTGTCAATTGAGGCGGCTAAAGGGGTTACTACTGGCATTAGTGCTGCTGACCGAGCAAAAACGATCGAAGCGGCAGCCAACAAAAATGCCGCGCCCAGTGATATTGTTCAGCCGGGTCATATTTTTCCTTTAATGGCGCAGTTAGGGGGCGTGTTAGTCAGGGCAGGGCATACTGAAGCCAGCTGTGATTTAGCGAGATTGGCGGGCTTCGATGAATCGGCAGTGATTGTTGAAATTATTAATGATGACGGCAATATGGCGCGTCGCGAAGATCTTGATGCCTTTGCTCGCAAGCACGACCTTAAGATCGGCACTATTGCTGATTTAATTCATTATCGTCTGTTGCATGAAAAAACCATTGATTTGATTGAGCAAGGTGAAATTAATACTGATCACGGTAAATTTGATTTGCATGTTTTTAAAGATAGTACGGACGGTGCAACACATATGGCGCTGGTGAAGGGGCAGCCTATCAGTGAGGAGCCTACTTTGGTTCGCGTGCATACCGGTTCAGCAGTTAGAGATATGTTTGGCGCTCAACTGAACGCAACACCTGATTGGAATATTCAACGTTGTTTGGCGCATATTGCTGAACAGGGCTGTGGCGTGCTGGTGCTTTTGGCTGGCAGCAATGATGCCAAGAATTGGCTAGAAGATGCACAAATTGCTTTGGGCCGACGTTCTAAGCCTTCTGTGT
>CALCNB010000280.1 GCA_937897785.1 uncultured Cellvibrionales bacterium
GCATAACGCACCTTCCATAAAAAACGCATACCCTCAACAAAATTTATCGCCTCAATATCGGTTAAAAAACCTTTACTCGCTAACTGTTCAATATCTCCTTCACCTAAATGTCGCTTAGCGATCCAGATGATATTTTGGATATCGCGCAAACCACCTGGCGACGTTTTTACATTAGGCTCAAGATTATAATCGGTGTCGTCGGTATTTTTATGGCGATCACGTTGCTCTTGCCACTTAGCCATAAAGAATTCGCTAGAGCTCCACATTTGAGAAACATCGGTCAATTGCTTTAACTGGTTAAATAACGACGTATCCCCAGCAATCGGTCGCGACTCAAGCATATTCGTTAATACAGTAATATCTTGCTTAGCATAGCTAACACACTCATCGAGTGTTCTAACACTATGGCCAAGATCTAAACCACAGTCCCATAAGTAGGTAACTAAAAAGCTTATGTTTTCAGCGACAGTTGATGTGGCCGATTGATTTAAAATAATGAGTAGATCAACATCTGACTGAGGGTGCAATTCGCCTCTGCCATAGCCTCCAACAGCTACCAAACAAATTTGGCTAGTACCCCAATCGGTTTTTTTCCAGCAATACTGGAGCAAGCTATCAATCATCATTGACCGAGCTTGAATCAATTCTTCTATACCATGGCCATCGCGAAACGCTTGATCTATTTTGGCTTGATACTGCTGTAAAAGAGATTTAGCCTGCATTGCCGAATCAAGTAACATCAAGTCTGCTGAAAATGCTTCGACTGGAAACAAGAATACGCTGTTGCTATCTGCAGCCGTTAACCGGGTTAACTGTTCTGAAGATTGATCAGATGAATGAGAATCGATATTCATAACTTTTAATAACCGTGGCATGAAAGCGGAAAAAGGCAGACTTCATACAAAACGAATCACCTTGGCTAATCGTGCGATAATAATGACGAATGTAGTGAACTTGAGCGGCTAGAAAGACTCCTCATCACGCGCAGTTAATACTTCAACGCCGTGGGCTGTGACTGCCAGTGTATGCTCCCATTGCGCTGACGGCCGGCCGTCTTTGGTCTCGACAGTCCAGCCATCACGCCGGTTCAATTTTACCTGCCGCTTTCCGGCATTGAGCATAGGCTCAATGGTAAATGTCATGCCTTCCTGTAAAACCATGCCCTTACCCGGCTGACCATAATGCAAGACCTGCGGTTCTTCATGAAAAACCGTGCCAATACCATGGCCGCAATATTCCCTGACAATGCTGTAGTAATATTTTGCCGCGTGCTGCTGAATGACATATCCAATATCACCCAGTTGAGCACCGGGCTTAACCAGCTCTATTCCCATGTATAAACACTCTTGGGTAACTTTAATCAGCCTGTCAGTGTGTGAAGCACCCTTGCCAACGGTAAACATTTTACTGGTATCGCCATGAAAACGATCCTTAATCACCGTCACGTCAATATTGATAATATCGCCGCTTTTTAAGATTTTTTTATCGGAAGGGATACCGTGGCAAACCACTTGATTAACGGAAGTACAGATCGACTTGGGGAAACCATTGTAATTCAACGGTGCAGGAATAGCTTGCTGCTGATTAACAATATAATCATGACAAATACGGTCTAATTCACCGGTTGATACACCCGGCACGACATAAGGGCCGATCATATCTAAGACCTCGGCAGCTAAACGGCCAGCGACCCGCATTTTTTCAATGTCTTCAGCGGTTTTGATGATTACTGTCATACCTAATGATCTCTATGCATTGCGCTCACTGCCACAGAAAGCGAAAAACCCATCAATTAAAAAAATCCATTATACAAACTCAGCCTACCTTGTCGCTGTAATTTATTGCCGCAGTCGCCTAATACTAACGACCCATACCATCTCACCCTAGGATCATGCATCGAGTGGGTGATAATTACTCATAACACCCATAGCCTCAACCAAAAAAGATCATGTGACTAACAATACATGCCGCCAATGGCATGCGACAAGATGTCGCAGATAATTTTTTAAAAAACATGGTATTTTTGAATATAGGTATACTTCTAAAACAACAACTTAACCATGGAAGGCTAAAAATTGATCATTCGAATACTTTGCGCAGGCACCTCCTCGCGATTGACAATGATCCCCTCAGCCAAGGTAGGCAATGATGGCGTTATCCAATTTGGTTTAATCAACAACGACCTTGTCCAATTTATTGGCTTAACTGAGAGTAGTGAGGAAGCCATCAAACTGACCAAGTCGCAGCAACCCGATATTGTCTTAATCGATGCCCATATTGACGGTGTTGGCAGCATTGAAGCAACGAAGCGCATTACAAAAATGAAGCATAATACCGCTGTTATTGGCATCTCTGCGTTTGATGACCCGATTTATCCGTATTATTTTTTCAATGCTGGCGCCAAGGGTTTCATTCACGCTAACGACCAAATGAATGATTTTCTCGAAGCTATCCAGACCGTCAAACAAGGTCGCATATACCAGAGCGCGCTTACTAACGCGCAAATTCAACCGCCCATATCAAGCAAAAGCCAGCCTTTTATCTTACTCACTGAAAGAGAACTGCAGGTCGCGATACTGACTGCCCAAGGCGACGACCTTTCGTTGATCGCCAAGAAACTCGGCATCTCTATGAAATCCATTCAGACTTACAAAGTACGAATTCTAAAAAAACTCAATCTCAGCAATGATGTTGAACTTAGCCACTCTGCAATCAAATACAACTTAATTCGCATACGCAATGCTGATTAAATAACGAGCAACAAATCGACCATTCGAGGCGAAAAAAACTAGCTCAAAATAATCGTAAATAATTGATTTTATGATCTTTATTCCAGCCGATAAATGAGTCAGCGATTGATTTCGCAAGATGAGGGAAAAACGCATCTAAAAGTGAATTAACCACGTAAATCAACGCTATAATAAACGCATTAAGCTAAATTTGACCGATTAGCTCTTTATTAAGCCCTTTAATAGTGCCTATTACGTGGAGGCCGTACTTGAATAAAAACGCCTCATCTGAGCCCAATCATTCAGCCCAGAGCGACGATAAAGTCGCGCGAACTAAAGTAGCTAAAGAGTCGCATACAGACTTTGATTCCCAGTCATTCCTTACCAATTGCAGTCACCGCCCTGGCGTTTATCAAATGTATGATGGGCAACAACAACACCTTTATATCGGTAAAGCGAAAAATCTGAAAAAGCGCCTAGCCAGTTATTTCCGCCATCAACCATCGGGCAGCAAGACCGAAGCGCTGGTCAAAAAGATTGCGCATATTGATGTCACCGTCACCGGTAGTGAAACAGAGGCACTAATACTCGAGCATAATCTAATTAAAACCGAAAAACCGCCATATAATATTTTGCTGCGCGACGACAAGTCTTACCCTTATATTTATATTTCAAGCCAGCATGACTTTCCAAGGCTGGCGTTTCACCGTGGCCAACAACGGGAAAAAGGCCGATATTTTGGCCCCTTTCCTAATCGCTATGCGGTACGTGAAAGCTTAAAGCTGCTACAAAAAATGTTTAAGGTTAGGCAGTGTGAAGACAGTTTTTTTAACAACCGAACCAGACCTTGCTTACAACATCAAATTGGTCGCTGCTCAGCACCCTGTGTCGATAACATACAGTCCGAGGAATACGCCGATAGTGTGCGTAAATCGATGCTGTTTCTTGAAGGTGACAATGACGACTTAACGAAACAACTTAGCCAAGAAATGGACAGCGCAGCTGAACAATTGGACTTTGAGCAAGCCGCAGAAAAGCGTGATCAATTAGCCCATTTACGGCGCATACAAGAAAAACAATTTATTGACAGTGGTCGTGGCGATATCGACATTGTTGCCGGTAGTTTGGTTGCGCAAGGACAAGTGGTATTTGACACGGTTGGTGCCTTGCAGGCTGGTTTTTTTGAACGTGTGGCATGGCCGGGTAATGATATTCGCGATCTGATTATTGAATCTAATCAGGACAAATCATGGCAAGTTGGCGCCAACGCTAAGATAGTTGATCTGGTGCCAGTGCGTCGCAACAAAGGGTTAAGTGGTGGTGAAACAGTCAATTTTGATTTCACTGCTGATCAGATTGTTGTTGACAATCAGATTAGCTTATCTGGGCAGCTGATCGGTCATAGATCGGCGGATGGTATTGGTAGCGCAGACTTTTCAGGTAGTTTGTTAGTGCAGGGCGAACCTCTGATCAGCGAGGCCCAATTTAGCATTGTTTTTTAAAGAGTTAACCTTTTCTAAGAATTGATTTTTTAAATCGGA
>CALCNB010000281.1 GCA_937897785.1 uncultured Cellvibrionales bacterium
TCGACATGGGCGACCACCGGTTTCTTAAATCGCATGAATTTATGTTGAGCATCAATGGCAACAGAACCCGATGCGCCGTGACCAAAAAAATAAATCGCTCGAGCGTCGGTTAAAGCGGTGATGGCAGCCGTGATCGAGCTGATATCGCAAGCATTTTGTGCCATAGTCAGACTGGCATGGGTAGAGTCAAAGACTTTGCTCACAACTTCGCTTAAGTTGTCGTCAAAATTGATGGTGCGACTAATCTTGCCTCGACCACTGGCTAATTCACCGGCTAATTTAACTTTAAAATCAGGGTAACCTTTACAGCCTAAGGCTCGACAGAGACGATTGACCGTTGGCTCACTGACTTTAGCGCGTCTTGCCAGTTCGGCAATCGGTAAACTGACAGCGGCTTGCGGATCTTCGAGAATCTTAATCGCAACAAAGCGGGCTGTTTTACTGAGTTTATCGTGCTGATTTAGTTGGTGTAATAAGCTCATAACGATTTAATTCCTTAAACGAACCTCTATGCTAACCTAAACCTTTTACGGGTACTAGCGCATGATTTGCACTGTTTGCTAGTACAGTCTTGCTTCTAATCAGATGTCAATCTTTGCTACTCGGTCGGTGAAAGTGAATCAATCAAGCCAAGCTGATTGATATGGGCTTGCTTGCCAACTAAATTGCTGGCCAATGACTGAGCGATATGATCGGCATTTACGCTGTAACTGACGCTTCGCTGACCTTCAGGATACTGGCTGATAATAACCAGTTTTTGTGCTTGGTTTTTTTCAAATAAAACCGTGGCAGCAACAATTTCAACAGTGCCTGCTTGTGGCTCGATAAGTTCAAGTGCTTGTTGTTGTTCGTTTAGCTCATCACTCACGTCATCGAAGATAAAGGCATTGCGGTAACCCGCGGATGACCAGATGCCGTAACCTTGTTTGGTAAACATGCCGCTTACGCAACTAGCGATCGCGTAACTGCCTGGCTTTTGACGCAGCAGCTGCGCCAATTTAACGGTGGCTTGCAAACAGTAATTGTTTAACGGACCACCGCCATAGGGCATGGCACCGGTAACGGTTAAATCTCTATCTTCAGGAATATTTAAGGCTTGTATATTTAAGTTAACCGCCGATGGGAAGCAGCTATAGAGATCGATAAAGTCTATCTCTTCAATCGTTAAGCCAGCAATATTTAAGGCACGTTGCCCCGCCATTTCTGCCGCTTTTGACTGGCCCAAATTTGGTCGCTGTGAAACATTAATAATTTGATTCGACTCAGTGCTAGCTAAGGGAAATATCCATTGTGATTCAGGAATGCCGTATTCGCGTGCCTTGCTCACTGAGCAAAACAACAGGGCACAAGCTTGATCAACATTCCATTGGCTGTTGTGATGCTTTGCATAGGGAAACGCCAGCATGGCATTTTTATCGCCAGCATTACGAATAGTCTCAGCAGTTAATGCGGACTCGGCCCAACCATCAGGGTTACTAGCAGCGATTTCACTAAATCGAGCGTAATGCGAGGCAATATTGTCGCGATGTTGATCCATGCTAATACCTTGTTGATGACAAATAGCACTTTCGATCAAGGCATAATAACCAACCGGCATACCTAAGCCAGCCTTAGACTCAATTTCAGACCACAGTTCGGCTTCGGGTTGAAGAAAGGAATCGGGCTGGCTGTCATGTTGCTGCGTCTCGCTGACTTCGACATTTTGAATCATCGCTTGTAATTGTCGGTACTTCGCTTCGCCGCCCACAACTAAAGCAACTTCAATATCGCCAGCGGCAATTTTTTGACAAGCTTGACCTAAGTTAGTTTGTTGAAGAATGCCAAAGTCACAAAATTCGGTAACGGCATCATTGGCACCTATCGCCTCGGCAATCAATGCCGCTGGATTGGTATACTGCCACATGCCTTTGGGTACACAAATATGGTCGATTTGCTTTGCTATGGCAGGCGCTTGGCTATCTTTTAAGGCCGCGTTAACCGCATCAATCATTAGGGTGATAGGCTCTTTAGCTTTTGCAAGGTTGATTTGCTTTTGTTGAACGGCGGCGACTGCCACTAAAACAGGTGCATTATCCGGTGGGTTCATAAATTAATTGCTCATGGTTGTGGCTAAAATACATTAACTTTAGATTATGGTTTGTTGTGTTGGCCAATAACTATCACGAAGTTTTTTTCTTTGCACTTTACCAGCTTCGCTACGTGGCAGCTCGGAAATAAAATCAATCGAACGAGGTATTTTTTGCTTAGCTAAATGCTTTGCGGTAAATTCAATGAGTTGCTGAGTCAATTCTGCCGAGGCAATTGTGCCGGATTTAAGCTGTACAACAGCTTTAACTTCTTCGCCCCATTCATCGTTTGGTACGCCTATGCAAGCGGCATCTGCAACTGCATCATGCTTGATAAGAATATTATCAATCTCTTGTGGGTATATATTAACGCCACCACTGATGATGACCTCAGCGCTTCTACCGGTTAAAAATAAAAAGCCATCTTCATCAAGATAGCCAATGTCACCGGCAGTAAAGTAGCCATTTTTGACAGCGCTTTCAGTTTTAGTCGGGTCTTTATAATAATTAAATTGGCTATTTGGTGGATTGATTAAAAATAACTGGCCAGGCGTTGAGCCTTCAACGGGTTGACCATCATCATCTAAAATACGAATTTGATCAGGACCGGGTTTGCCCACCGTGCCTGGCTTGGCAAGCCAATCCTGCGGGCTGACAATCGTGCCAGGACCCTCGGTGCCGGCAAACATCTCCCATATGATCGGGCCAAACCAGTCGAGCATTGCTTGCTTAGTTTCCATTGCGCAAGGTGCGGCACCATGAATGACAAATTTTAGAGAACTGATACTGTATTGGTCTTTGATAGCTTGATCGAGTTTTAGCATTCGAACAAACATGGTTGGCACAAAAAAAGCATGCGATATTTTATGTTGCTCAATCAGTTTCAGCGTTTCCTCTGGATCCCATTTATCCATCAGCACGATACCTATGCCAGAGGTTAACGGGGTAGTCATGCACAGATTAAACGGTCCTGAATGATACATAGGTCCTGGTGTTAATGCTTGGTCAAGTCCCGATTCCGTGTCGAATTGAAAGACAGCAGTAAGTATCGCTTGCATGTCTGCTGCTTTAGAGGGATCGGGTTGTTCGCGGTATACGCCTTTCGGTTTGCCAGTTGTTCCTGACGTATAAAGCATGGTGTTACCCAATACCGGCTGACTAATATTTTCAGCGTCTTCCTTTTTTAGCGTATTCCACTGATCAAAGTTGTCGATCTCACCACCAATGGAAACTTTGACGATAAGCTGCTGGCTATGTTGTGCAGCAATAATGGCCGCTTGTTTGACTCTAGCGTCAGCAAATAAAGCTTTAGCGTCGCAGTTGTCAATAATATAGGCGGCCTCCTCAGGTGCGAGATGCCAGTTAACTGGCGTTAAGCGAACCCCTATTCGATGACAGGCAAACCGCACAGCAACAAATTCAATACGGTTGCTGCAGAGCAGGGCAACTGCATCGCCGGCAGTAATGCCTGCGCGTAATAAACGGTGGGCAATTTGATTGGCGAGTTGGTTGAGTTGCTTAAAGTTGATTTTTTCTGAGCCAAAGGTGATGGCAACTCTATCAGGTGTTAATGCGGCAACAGCAGCAATTTCCATACCTACATGGGCATTGGCTTTCGCTACTTCAAAGACACCTTTTCCATGATTATCCTGCAAAGGATTAAACGGTTTTGACATAAAAATACCTAGGGGCTGAGGCAGGTTTTTACTTACCTTTAAAATTGGGTTGACGTTTTTCTTTGAATGCTTTGTTTCCTTCGCGTGCATCGTGCGATAGGGTTGTTAGAGCTGACTGTTCCATTTCATAATGAAACGCATCCTCCCAATTCATGGTATGGCTGGCTAATGCTGTTCGCTTGATGGCCTGTGTTGCAAGTGGGGCTAAAGCAGCTATTTGAGCCGCGGTTTGCTCAGCGCGTTGCTGTAATTGATCCGCTGGACAGATTTCGCTGATTAGCCCAAACTCGAGTGCCTGCTGGGCATTAATGGGTTCGCCGCAGAGTAATATTTTCATTGCATGTGCCCAAGGCAGTTGTCTGGCAAGGCGAACCGTTGATCCACCGCCGGGGATTAGCCCAAGTTTAGGTTCGGGTAAGCCAAAAGTGGCATGTTCAGCCGCAATTCTGACATCAGTTGCTTGAAGAATTTCGCAACCACCGCCCAAAGCGCGGCCATTAACAGCCGCTACGATAGGCTTATCAAATGGTGTGTGTTTGAGTAAGGTTTTATCCACTATTTGAGGATCGGCTAATAGTTTTTTTTCAATCTCATTTTCGGGTTTTTTAGTGCCCATCCATATAGGGATCACGCTACTTAAATCGCCACCGCAACAAAAATCAATATCACCTGATGCGGTTAATACTGCGACGCGAATATGATCGTCATCTTTTATTTCTTGCCAGGCTTCAGACAGGTCGACGAATATTTCTGCATTTAAGGTATTTTTAGCTTCGGGTCGATTCAGTGTTAACCAAGCGACGTGATCTTTTTTTTCAAACAGTAGTGCGGCCACGGTTGTTTCCTATATTAGTATTGGAATCGATTTTTGCTTAATCAAAAGCACCAGGCATTTGCATATTTAAAGCATTTAAGCCGCCGTTAACGGCGATTACGTCGCCAGTCAAATAAGCGGAGGCAGGTGAAGCTAAATAGAGTGCACAGGCCGATATATCTTCCACTTCACCCAGTCTTGCCATGGGTGTTAAGCGAACCATATTGGTTTCAACCTCTGGCGTTAAAACGCTCTCCAGTGCTTGCGTTTTGGTCGAGCCAACACCAATCGCATTGACACGAATTTTAGGTGCGAATTCTTGTGCCAGTTCTTTCGTTAAAAAACTTAATGAAGATTTCGCTACGCCATAGGCTGCAAATTGCGAGCAAGGCTCTTTTCCTGCTACCGAAGAAATATTAATGATAGACCCTTCGCCTGCGGTTTCAACCATTCTTGGAATGGCCAGTTGTGAGCAAACAAAAGCACTGGTCACATTGAAACGAAAGTTACCTTCAAATTCTTTTACCGATGTTTTTAACGTGGGCTTAGGGGGAGTTCCTCCGCCGGCATTGTTGACGAGAATATCAATTCTACCAAAGGTTTCAACGGCCGAGTTAATCAGATGTTCGCAGTCCTCGGTGAGCATAACATCTAATTTTACGATTTTTGCTCGGCGACCCATTGCTTCTATTTCGCCTGCAACAGATTCTAGTTCGCTAATGGTTCGAGCGCCGATGACCACATCGGCACCGGCTTCGGCAAAAGCTTTTGCGCAGGCGGCACCTATGCCGCGACCTGCACCCGTGATAACTGCGACTTTTCCATCAAGACGAAATTTATCTAAAATGCTCATATTTTAATCCTAAAGGTATTGTTGTTAGATTTTTCATTAGCCGTGTTAGTGTCGATTATACCGCGATCTGCAACCCTGGTAGCCATTACAAATCCATTCAGTTCAGTCTGGCCTATGACCTTTTTATCCATTGATATCAATGAGAAATGGATTATTAGACCCTTCGCTTGGTTTAAGTGGTATCGATAGCGCTTGATAAGCACCACTTTGCCTGTGTTACAATCAAATCTCTCTTATTAACTCGCTGATTTGCGTAAATAATTTACCCATGACGGAATCTTCTTATCAAACTGCTGATGCCGGTAAGTCGCAAGCACTGAAGCTGTGTAGCACAGTTGATGCTTACTCTGGTAGTGCGGAAGATATTGTTAAGCGTCATTTATACGAGCCTGCGCCGCAAGCTTATACAGAGACAGAGTACCAGCGTGCCAGTGAAAAGATAAAAGCCATACTCGAGCGTGAAAATGCCGCCATCATTGCTCATTACTATACCGACCCGCTTATTCAGCGCTTGGCTGAAGAGACCGGTGGCGTGGTTTCTGATTCATTAGAAATGGCACGATTTGGTGCCAATCATCCTGCTGAAAATTTAATCGTCGCAGGAGTTAAATTTATGGGTGAGACGGCAAAAATACTTAGCCCAGAGAAACACGTGTTCATGCCAACCCTAGAGGCAACCTGTTCTCTCGATTTGGGTTGTCCGATTGAGCCGTTCTCAGCTTTCTGTGATGAGCATCCCGATCGAACGGTTGTGGTTTATGCTAATACTTCGGCAGCAGTCAAAGCGCGTGCCGATTGGGTTGTCACGTCAAGTATTGCTTTGGATGTGGTTGACTTTTTAGATGCAGAGGGCGAAAAGATTATTTGGGCGCCAGATAAACATCTAGGTTCGTATATACAAAAACACACTGGCGCTGATATGTTGCTATGGGACAGCGCATGTATTGTGCATGATGAATTCAAAGCGAAGGGTATTCATGATTTAAAGGCAGTCTATCCCGAAGCTGCGGTGTTGGCGCATCCAGAGTCGCCAGAGTCGGTGTTGGCCCTAGCCGATAAGGTTGGTTCTACCACGCAAATCATTCGTGCTGCAGAGCAGCTGCCGCACGAGAAGTTTATCGTAGCGACTGATCAAGGTATTTTTTATAAGTTGTCACAATTAGTGCCTGACAAACAGTTCTTAATTGCTCCTACTGGTGGCGCTGGCGCAGGCTGTAAGAGTTGCGCGAATTGCCCCTGGATGGCTATGAATAATTTGGATAACCTAGCCAGTAGTCTAACACAAGCAGGTAACGAAATATTTGTTGAGCCACAGTTAGCTCAGCAGGCGTTAACACCGTTACAGCGAATGCTTGATTTCGTCAAAACTCAAAATTAATGCTCTTTAATTAGAATGATCTTGCTTGCTGTTCTAGTCCTTTAATAAACGATAATCGCTGTTTTATTTTTGCCGATCGCTGAAAATCTTTTTGGCTTAGGTGTAAGGCCTGCCGATAATGCATTTTAGCCTTGCTGAGATTTCCACGCAGAAGAAAAAATTCAGCCCTTGACTGGTGGAGCCCGTTTATATCGCCTGCCAGTCCCTGGCTTTCTGCAAGTGCGTACCAGATGTCGGCTTGCGCTGGTCTTGTTTTGGCTAAATTGCTCAAGACTTTTTGGGCGTCTCCAGCTTTATTGTTTTTGAGTAACACCGCGGCCAGTTGCATGCTAATCGCGTAGTTGTTAGGGGTTAGGCCGCTGAGGTCCCGAAGCCTATTTTCTGCAATCTTGGTTTTCCCTGAGCCGCTATCAATGGCGATATCTAAAAGGCTGTAAGTGATTTTCCCTGGTATTTCCTCTAACAGCGGCGCTAAAGTCTTTTTAGCTTTACGCCATTGCTGGTCGCGTTGATAGGCAAGTGCAAGTCCATAGCGAGCCGCTTCAGCATACAGAGCTTCGGATGATGAGTTTTCAATCGATCGTTTGATAGAAAACTTTTCAAGTTGCGACGAAAAATGGGTAATACTGTTTTTATTTGATGTTTGGGCAAGCACATAGGCACGCGTCTTAATTAATAAGTAGTTTAAATGCAGTTTACTGGTTGGGGAATTGTATTGTCTGGCGCGATTCCTCGCGTCAGCGATGCGTGATTCAGTAATGGGATGCGTGAGTAAAAATTCAGGTGTTTTATTACCATAGAGTCGCGATGCATTGAGCATTTGTTTGAACATCGCCGCTGCCGAGTTGGCCGAGTAGCCTGCATCGACTAAGGTCTTCATGCCTATTCGATCAGCTTCTTTTTCGTGTATGCGACTGTAACGTAATTTTGCGTCTAGGGCGGCGGCTTGTGAGCCAATAATTGCCGCTTGCGCTGCATCACTTTCATTGGCAATGGCAAGTGCGATACCCGCTAGCATGCCGGCCAGCGTGGTCAGGCTTGTGCCTTTAGCCGCTTCGACGCTGCGGCTAAAATGGCGCTGTGATAAATGAGCCAACTCATGGCTAAGCACGGAGGCGAGTTGCCCTTCTGTCTCGGCGTGAAGTAAAAGACCGCTATTAACACCGATCACCCCGCCTGGCACGGCAAATGCGTTGATGTTTGGATTTTTTACAACCACTAAGTGAAGATCTTTGTCTTTTAGTTGGCTGTAGCTGGCCAGTCTAAACAGTAGATTTTCTAAGTATTCAAAAATAATGGGGTCGGACTCCAGCATCACGCTGCCACGAAAAGATTTAAGCCAGGATTGCCCCAGTGCTTTTTCATCCTTGGCTGACATCAGGCCTGATGAGTTGTCCCCCAGTTCAGGCAATACAATCGCCTCATTGGCTGACTGACTCGATACAGACAAAAGAACGAACAGGCTGCCGATTAGCTTGAGCGTCTTTTTCAGCAGTTTCTGATGCCAGCGAAACCATTGCAGTAATTGAATAGGCGTAAATTGGCAAGCCATTAAGGTGAACCTGTTGTTTTCATTAGGCAGTCGCCATGTCTACTCTGTGTTTGGGTCATTATCCGATTAAATGCAGATATTAATGCGCATTACTAATACAGCATCCCTCCTTCAATCAGCTTATATTAGCAAATGATGCAGTATTTACTGGCTATCATATGGCAAAAACCAGCGTTTTGTTTATACAATTCGATCAGTTAGGTATTTTTTGAATGGTTTACTGATAACTTTGATTAATAACGCGCAGCTGGGTTCCATCTTAACCTTTTTAATGCTGGGTTATAAGCGCATCAATGCTTCGTTCACTAAGGGTAAATAAACTTATGTTACAAGTATTAAAAAAGTGGTATGAACGGCATTTTCATGATGAACAAGCGGTTGTTTTATTGCTGTTACTGTTAGTGTTAGCTGCCGTCATTATCTTTTTTGGCGGCATCTTGGCGCCCGTCATTGCCGCATTAGTGTTAGCCTTTTTACTGCAAGGAGTGGTGTTTCAGCTTGAGCGACTTAACTGCCCTCATCTATTGGCCGTAAGTTTAAGTTCGGCTTTTCTGGTGTTTTTATTGATTATTGGTTTAATTATTGTTCTGCCACTGGCGCTGGATCAACTGACCAATTTGGTTCAAGAACTTCCGAGTTTTATTGCTGTTTTGCAGGAGAAATTGGTGCTGCTACCTGAAATGTATCCCACGCTAATTTCTGCCTCGCAAGTGCAAGAATGGACGGAATTAATCAATCGGGAGCTAGGTGGGCTTGGCCAGTCAGTGCTGACCTTTTCAGTGTCAAAGATTCCGAATTTGTTTAGTTTTATGGTCTATCTGGTATTGGTGCCTATTCTGGTTTTTTTCTTTCTTAAGGATCGTGTCGTTTTGCTGTCCTGGTTTGCCGACAAACTCCCCGCTGAACGGCCGCTGTTGAGTTCTATTTGGGTAGAGATGAACGCTCAGATGGCCAATTATGTGCGTGGTAAGGCGATCGAAATATTTATTATCAGCGTGGCTTCTTATGCGGTTTTTGCCGGTTTTGGCCTTAATTATGCGGCCTTGCTGGCGATTTTAGTCGGCTTATCCGTTGTTGTCCCTTATATTGGTGCTTTTTTGGTTACATTACCGGTGTTGTTGGTGGCCTTGCTTCAATGGGGGTGGGGGAGTGAATTGATGTGGTTAATGACGGCTTACCTGATTATTCAAGGGCTTGATGGTAATGCCTTGGTACCACTATTGTTCTCTGAAGCGGTTAATTTGCATCCGGTCGCTATTTTACTGGCTATTTTATTCTTTGGGGGCCTGTGGGGGCTTTGGGGCGTGTTTTTTGCGATCCCATTGGCAACCTTGATAAAGGCTGTGCTCAATGCATGGCCCAGTAGCCTGCAATCGCCTACGGGTGGCTAGGCTGAATACGGTTGGTTAGGCTTAAGATGCAGGGCTCTGCTTGTCAGATGATAGCTAATCCGAATGACTTAATAGCAGATTTATTCTGCGTTGTCATAGGCGTTCCTCTTATCTTATCTATCCTATATTGACAAAATCTCTTCGATAATTCTCTTTTTCAGCTCCGACCACTTGGCTCTCAGTGTTTAAATAATAAGCAAAAACGCAGTTTTGGTGGTTTATTCGGTGGTTTTTACCGATTTGGTTGAAATATTAAGACGGTTGACTTAATTGCACTAGATAGCCCAGCTGAGTTGGCCTAAACTGCAATGCATGTGGATTTTGGTGGCCAAGGCAAGCCCTCTCAGCTATCGCTCTTCAGCCACTGAATGAATTGAATAACCTCAAAGCGACTGTTAAGGAAATGCCGATATGCATGACAACGACAAAGACCCATCAGAAACCCAGGAATGGTTAGATTCTATTGAGTCCGTTATCCATCATAGTGGGCGAGACAGAGCGGCCTTTTTGTTGCAGCAGCTGTTAGATCGTGCTGTTGATGCTGATATTACCATGCCGCCAGCGATCACCACTCCCTATCGCAATACCATTTCACCGGTCAATGAGAAGTTGATGCCCGGTGATTTATTTATGGAGCGAAGAATTCGCTCACTCACTCGTTGGAATGCATTGGCCATGGTCATGCGTGCTAATGACAACGATGAGGGCTTAGGGGGCCATATTTCTAGCTTTTCTTCAGCGGCGACGCTTTACGATGTGGGCTATAACTATTTTTTTCGCGGTGCCGATGATCAGCAAGAGGGCGATCTCATATATTACCAAGGTCACATTTCGCCTGGTATTTATGCCCGCTCTTACCTAGAGGGCCGCTTAACTGAAGAGCAACTGGATAATTTTCGACGTGAAGTGGATGGCAATGGCTTATCCTCATACCCCCACCCGTGGTTGATGCCTGATTATTGGCAGTTCCCAACGGTATCGATGGGCTTGGGGCCGATACAGGCAATTTATCAAGCTCATGTTATGAAGTATCTCGATAAACGTGAGTTAGCGCATCGTGACAATCGAAAAGTCTGGTGTTTCTTAGGCGATGGTGAGTGTGATGAGCCTGAATCGCTGGGTTCTATCGCCATGGCGGGTCGCGAGTCACTGGATAATTTGGTGTTTGTTATTAACTGTAACTTACAACGTTTAGATGGTCCTGTGCGTGGTAACGGTAAAATTGTCCAAGAGTTAGAGGGTGTTTTTCGAGGCGCAGGTTGGAATGTTATCAAGGTGCTTTGGGGCCGCCGCTGGGATCCTTTGTTAGAGCGAGATAAAACCGGTTTGTTACAGCAGCGAATGAACGAGGTTCGCGATGGTGAATTACAAAATTATAAATTTAATGGTGGCGCTTATACCCGCGCGCATTTCTTTGGTAAGTACCCAGAGTTATTGGAGTTAGTCAAAGATTTATCCGATGACGACATTATGAATCTTAATCGTGGCGGTCATGACCCCTACAAAGTTTATGCCGCCTATTCACAAGCGGTTGAGCACACCGGACAGCCAACCGTTATTCTTGCGCAGACCGTTAAGGGCTATGGTACGGGCGAAGCGGGTGAGGCGAATAACGAAACACACTCACTGAAAAAATTAGATACCCAGAGTTTAAAGCAGTTCCGTGATCGTTTTAATATTCCACTATCAGATAAAGAGCTTGAGACAGTTCCCTATTATCGACCTTCACCTGACAGTCCAGAGTTGACTTATATGCGCGAGCGGCGAGAAAAGCTGGGGGGTTATATTCCTCGCCGTAGAGCCAGTTTTGATCAATTAGATACGCCCGCATTGGATACGTTTTCTGCACAATTAAAGGGTTCCGGTAAGCGTGAGATTTCTAGCACGATGGCGTTTGTACGCATTCTTTCAAGCTTGGTCAAAGATAAAAGTATTGGTAAGCGCGTTGTGCCTATTGTTCCAGACGAGGCGAGAACCTTTGGCATGGAAGGCATGTTTAGGCAACTAGGGATTTATTCATCACAAGGTCAGCTTTATACACCACATGATGCTGGCGGTATTATGTATTACAAGGAAGATGAGAAAGGTCAGATTTTAGAAGAGGGAATTAATGAAAGTGGTGCGATGTCGGCGTGGTTGGCGGCGGCAACATCATACAGCACCAACAATACGCCCTTGGTTCCGTTCTATATTTTTTATTCGATGTTTGGTTTTCAACGTGTGGGTGACTTGGCTTGGGCCGCTGGCGATAGTCAAGCCAGAGGATTTTTAATTGGCGCGACATCGGGACGAACCACGTTGAACGGCGAAGGCTTACAGCACCAAGACGGCCACAGTCATCTTATGGCATCGACCATTCCGAATTGTGTCTCTTACGATCCTACTTATGCCTTCGAGATGGCGGTTATTATTCAGGACGGTCTGGATCGTATGTACCACAAGCAAGAAAATAAGTTTTATTACATTACCGCGATGAATGAAAATTACAGCCATCCCGAAATGCCAGTGGGTGTTGAGCAAGGCATTATTAAAGGTATTTATCGCCTAATAGAGAATAATTTCAAAAGTCCTAATCGCGTTCAGTTAATGGGGTCAGGGACTATCTTACGCGAGGTTGAGGCGGCGGTAGCGCTGCTTAATGATGACTGGTCGGTAGCTGCTGACGTATGGAGTATCACCAGTGCCAATGAATTGCGGCGCGACGGTTTGGCTTGCCAGCGTTGGAATATGTTGCATCCTGAAGAAACACCTAAAGTGCCTTATATTACTGAGCAACTCAACGACACAGAAGGCCCTTTCATTGCTGCAACGGATTACATGAAGTTGTATGCCGATCAATTACGGCCCTATGTGCCGGGTCGATTTAATGTTTTAGGCACTGATGGTTTTGGCCGCAGTGATACCCGAGCAAAGTTACGGCATTTCTTT
>CALCNB010000282.1 GCA_937897785.1 uncultured Cellvibrionales bacterium
GCCTTCCAAGAAACCGACATGATTGGTATTTCACGCCCGATAGTCAAACACAGCTTTTTGGTTAAGCGTACTGAAGATATTCCGCGCATTATCAAAACAGCCTTTTATTTAGCCGCCTCTGGTCGACCTGGTCCTGTCGTGGTTGATATTCCAAAAGATATCACCGCGCCTGCCTATAAAGCGCCTTTTGATTATCCTGCAGAGGTGTCACTTCGCTCCTATGCTCCGGCTGAAAAAGGCCATAGTGGACAAATTAGGAAAGCGGTTGAATTATTGTTACGCTCTAAAAAGCCGATGGTTTATGCCGGTGGCGGCGTCATTCAGGGTAATGCCAGCGCTGCGTTAACCGATTTGGTTCGTCATCTCAATTTCCCCATCACCAACACGCTGATGGGTTTGGGTGCTTATCCTGGCAGTGATCGCCAGTTTGTTGGCATGCTAGGAATGCATGGCACTTACGAAGCCAACAATGCCATGCATGAAAGTGATGTTATTTTGGCTGTTGGGGCTAGGTTTGATGACCGAGTGACAAATACCATTAGTAAGTTTTGTCCGCAGGCGACCATTATTCATATTGATGTTGATCCTGCTAGTATTTCAAAAACAGTGATCTCACATTTGCCGATTGTTGGCCCAGCTCGGCCCGTGCTTGAAGAAATGTTGAGTCAAATTAAAGATATTGAAGCACAACCCGGTATTGCCAATCGAGTGGATGCCGATGCCATAGAAAAATGGTGGGCTACCATTGATGACTGGCGTCAGAAGCATGGCCTTTATACTCAAAATCGTTTTGATGATAGTTCAGAGAAAATTAAGCCACAGGAAGTGGTTCAACTGCTGCATGAATTAACCGATGGCGAGGCCTTTGTCACCTCTGATGTGGGTCAGCATCAAATGTTTGCCGCGCAATATTATTTATTTGACCAACCGCGGCAGTGGATTAACTCTGGTGGTCTAGGTACGATGGGTTTTGGTTTACCTGCAGCAATGGGGGTGAAATTGGCTCATCCTGATGCAATTGTTGCCTGTATTACCGGCGAAGGCAGTATTCAGATGTGTATCCAAGAGCTTTCAACCTGTAAGCAATATGATTTGCCCGTGCTTATTGTTAATTTAAATAATGGTTATCTTGGTATGGTCAAGCAATGGCAAGATATGCAGTATGAAAGTCGTTATTCTCAGTCAGTCTATCAGGATTCGCTGCCTGATTTTATTAAACTGGCTGAAGCTTACGGCCATGTTGGAATAAAAATAACTGATAAAAAACAGTTGCGTGAGCAGATGCAAGTTGCGATCGATACCAGTCGCGAGCAGGTAGTATTTGTCGATGTTTATGTTGATCCGCATGAGCATGTTTATCCGATGCAGATTGCACCGGATGGCGCAATGAATGATATGTATTTGAGTAAGACGGAGCGAAGCTAAGATGGCGGTATTAGACGTAGATACATCCAGTAGGCGTATAATTTCATTGCTAATGGAGAATTCTCCCGGTGCCCTGTCACGCGTAGTAGGTCTTTTTTCTCAGCGTGGCTATAACATTGAAACCTTAACCGTCGCACCAACTGACGATGTTACGCTATCGCGCTTGACGCTCATTACTTTGTGTGACGACCAGACGATTGAACAAATAACCAAACAACTCAATAAATTAGTCGATGTAGTTAAGCTGGTTGATCTAACCGAAGGCGAACATATTGAACGAGAGCTGATGTTAATCAAGGTGCGTGCCAGTGGTGAAGCGCGAGAAGAAATAAAACGAACAGCTGATATTTTTCGAGCCCAAATTGTTGATGTCACCAGTTCACTGTACACCATTCAATTGATAGGCACTCAGCAAAAGATTGATGCATTTATTGAGGCGGTTAAAGACTCCAATGTCATCGAAGTCGTTCGTAGTGGTGTTTCTGGTATTGCCCGAGGTGAAAAAGTACTCGCTTTATAATTGGTTTAGTTTAGCCAATAAAAAACCCAGCCTGCAGCTGGGTTTTTTATTGCATGAAAAAAGTTAAACGATCTTTTTCATGGCGGTCATGTAGCCGCGTAATTTTTTACCGACGACTTCAACCGGGTGGTTGCGTATAGCATCATTAACGGCGATCAACTTTTGGTTATCAACGCCATTGTCGTTGCTGCTTAACCCTTTGCCGATAATGTCAGTGTCAACGCCTTGCATAAAATCAGCCAGCAGAGGTTTGCATGCATGATCAAATAGATAGCACCCGTATTCGGCTGTATCAGAGATGACCACATTCATTTCATACAGCTTTTTTCGCGCGATGGTGTTAGCGATTAATGGTGTTTCATGCAATGATTCATAGTAAGCGGACTCTTCAATAATACCGGCAGCGACCATCGTTTCAAATGCTAATTCTACGCCGGCTTTGACCATGGCAACCATTAAGATGCCGTTGTCATAAAAGCTTTGCTCATTAATCTCTACGTTGCTCGGAGCAGACTTTTCAAAGGCAGTTTCAGCCGTTGCTGCGCGCCATTGTAATAAATTGGCATCATCGTTAG
>CALCNB010000283.1 GCA_937897785.1 uncultured Cellvibrionales bacterium
GATTTAGCCTCGCAAGCTATAGATCGAAATGGTGTCAAAATTCTTGCCGAGGTACTCGATGGCGCAGACCCAAAATCACTGCGCGATACAGTTGATCAGCTCAAGCAAAAAATGGGTTCTGCCGTAGTTATACTCGCTACACCTAACGGCGATAAGATCGCGCTAGTGGCAGGCGTGACTCAAGATTTGGTTAAAACTGTAAAGGCTGGCGATATTATAAAAGGCCTAAGTGGTGCGTTGAACGGAAAGGGTGGGGGTCGGCCTGACTTTGCTCAAGGAGCAGGCTCTGCCATTGCGCTTGATGCTGTTCAAGCAGCTGTCCAAGCAGCTAAACTGCAAGTACTCGAACAATTAAATTAGCTTTTTGTTAGATTGACGTATTAGCGCTTGAATGACTTGGTTTGTGCTTTGCCTTTACTCTTAAAGCTGATTAGATTAACACACCTTGTTTCTCGCCATGATTGAAGTTTCTGTATGAATGATTCTAAGGCATCTGCTTTAACTAGCAGCGTTGCCCTAAAACCCTATGTATTGTATTTAGCCATGCTGAGCGTGGGCATGGGGCAGACCGTCATCTATGCCGTGATGCCTGCCCTAGGTCGTGAATTGGGTTTGGATACAATACAACTTTGGCTGCCTTTTTTTGAGCAAAGTTGGCAACCTGGCAAGCTAGCGATTACGTCATTATCGGCCATGACGGCCTTAGTCTTTGCGCTAGTTGCCCCTTATTGGGGACGCAGAAGTGATTCACTTGGCCGCAAATCGGTGATCTTAATTGGGCTGCTGGGTTACACGCTCGGCACTCTGCTATTTAATCTGGTGGCTTATGCTGGCTTTCAAGGCTTAATAACTGGCGGTATGCTTTGGTTACTGTTGGTACTCGCTAGGGTCGTGCATGCCGCGATTATGTCAGCAACCTTTCCCGCTTCAAATGCCTATATTATTGACGTGACCCCGTTAACCGATCGTGCTAAGGGCTTAGGTCGAATGTCAGCCGCCAACCAATTAGGGGTATTAATGGGCCCTATTATGGCAGCGACAGTCGTTGCGGGTTTTCTAATGCCTTTAATGATTCAAGCTTCGATTACGTTTATTTGTGCTTTGTTAGTGTATTTTTTTCTACCCGAGAGTCGTGATTTGAACACCCTCAGTGCTGAAGACGCTAAGCTTAGTAATCCACTAAGCGATAAAAAACCATTCGTTAAACTGAGTTTCTTTGATTCACGGTATCGATTTATTCTGCCCGTTGGGTTGGTGCTTTACACCATGCAAGGTATGGTGCAACAAACACTCGGTTTTTTCTGTGAAGACGTTCTGGGTATGTCGCGAATGAATAGCGTACAGTTTTATGCCGTAGCGATGATGTGTAGTTCGCTGGCGATGATCGCTGCGCAGTTGTTAGTTGTTCAGCGTACCTCATTGAGTTGTTCGATGTTAATTCGTTTTGGGTTGCCATTTTGTGCTTTGGGTTATGCCATTATCGCTTACATGGCAAGCCAGTTTGGTTTGTTGGTAGGTATGGCGATGTTTGGTTTTGGTGTTGGCTTGGTGATGCCAGGGTTTTCAGCGGCAGCGAGTTACACAGTCCATAGTCGAGAGCAGGGCAATCTGTCGGGCTTAATCGGTTCCATTGCTGGAATGGGTTTTGTGATTGGCCCCATTATGGGTGGGGCAATATATAACCTTCATTTGTCGGGCCCATGTATTTTAGCCGCAATAACGCTAAGTTTTTTGTCCGTTTATGTCTCGATCAATAAGAGATTCAATCACTTAGGCGCAGAACGATAAAGTTAATTTTTTGGCCGCATATTGATTTATTCCGCTAACTTTTTTACACTGTTTGACTTGTTTTTTGGTAATTTTCTCTATTTATAAAAACTATAATAATTATGAAGGCAATTACTCAGTATTTTTTTTCATTTACTAACAGCTGTTTAAAGCAGCTTATTGTCATTGTGGCTTGTATTTTTCTTCAAGCTTGCGAGGCTAGGCATTATTGGGTCTTGATCATTTACGATCAAAATTCGCTAGTTACTAGCAGTTTTAGTATTGATGGCTATGATTCAAAGCAAGCCTGCCAGCAAGCGGCAAAACAGGATTACCCTGAAGAGCGCTTCTTGTGCGTCCTTGAAGATGATATTGGCTAGAATGCCGCCTCAGGCTTAATATCGCTTAGTCTATGGGCTTTTTCCCACTACAAACATCCTTCTATTAATATTTTTTGTCGTATAATCTTACCTGCCAAGGTGATTGAATTTGCCTTGATTGTTTTTTTATCCTTTTTTGAGCAGTTGAGATAAGTGATCTAATGGCGAAATTGATTACCATTATGGATACCACCTTGCGAGACGGTGAGCAGACGCAAGGCGTATCTTTTTCGCCTGATGAAAAGCTAAACCTCGCTAAGGCATTGCTATCGAATTTACGTGTTGACCGCATCGAAGTGGCCTCAGCACGGGTTTCAGTTGGTGAGCAGAAGGGTGTTGCTCGAATAAATGCATGGGCGAAAGAGCATGGCTTTGGTGATAAGGTTGAAGTGTTAGGCTTTGTCGACCGACATAAAAGTGTTGATTGGATTGTCGAGGCGGGTGGTTCAGTCATTAAACTTCTCACTAAG
>CALCNB010000284.1 GCA_937897785.1 uncultured Cellvibrionales bacterium
TCGTTTCGATTTTCCTATCATCATTAAATATAATCTGCGTTTCAGTCGTTTCAAAGTCAATCGCTCCGCGCTGACGGCGCGCTTGACGCAAGCAATGATACAACGCATTAAGACTCTGTAAATGCGGCAACAAACCCTGCAAGCGTTGTATAAGGCCAGCTCGAGCCGGTTTGTCGACGAGACAGAGTACTTCAGCAACCTCATTGTAAGTTAAACGAGCATGCGAGTGCATCACGGCCTCATAGAACTGCTGCTGGCGTACTTGTCCATGCGCATCAATCTGCAATTCACAGACCATGCACAGGCGATCGACCTCAGGCTTCAACGAGCATAAACCATTGGAAATGGCCTCGGGCAGCATCGGCACTACTCGTCCCGAAAAATACACAGAGGTGGCACGCTCGTATGCTTGTTGATCTAAAGCGCTATCGATCGGTACGTAATGCGAGACATCGGCAATGGCCACCCATAGGCGAAAGCCACCATCGGCTTGCGTTTCACAATAAACGGCATCATCAAAATCGCGGGCGTCTTCACCGTCAATCGTCACTAAGGGGAGTTCACGTAAATCAACACGATGCAATTTATCTTGTTCTTCGGGCTCATCGGCTAAAGCATTAGCCTGCGCTAACGCGGCCTCTGACCATTGGTGAGGAATATCAAACGAGCGAATCGCTAAATCAATTTCAAGCCCTGGCGCTAATGCGCTACCAAGTACTTCTTCTATGACGCCCTGTGCCGCACGATGTATGGTCGGGTATTGCTCAATCGCGACCGTGACATAGTCGCCGATATCGACATCAAAGCCGTCGACACCGTTGGTGAGTAAAATATCTTGACCAATACGCGGGTTATCCGGTACCACAAAATAACCTTGCGCTTCACGGTTAATACGGCCAACAATATGACGGTGTGCTCGCGAGACGACTTGCTCAATTTTTCCTTCAACCCCCCCTCGTCGACTGCGACCCATAGGCGTAACAAGCACTTCGTCACCGTGAAAGACCTGACGCATTTCACGCTCGTTGAGATAGATATCTTCTTGATCAGCCAGCAGTAAGAAGCCATAACCATCGCGATGGGCATCAATTTTTCCACTCAGCATGGCATTCGGGTCGGGAATATAAAAACACTCGTCGTGCTTACGAAACACTAACTGGCCGTCACGCTCCATGGCGCGAAGACGACGACGCAAAGCCTCTCGCCCTTGCTGGCCCTTAATCCCGAGCTGCTTGAGTAATTGGCGACGCGATAGAGGGCCCTGCTGGGTAATCAGTTCAAGCAGATGTTCGCGACTGGCGATAGGATTGTCATATTGACCCGATTCACGTTCAGCATAGGGGTCATCAATGGGCTTGGTGTTTTTAGGGCGTTTAGCCACAAATACCTCAGGAATAAGTCATGATGATTGACACCATAACACTAACGAGAGCCTTGCGTCAGTGAGGCGAATTAAAGCAGGTAAAATTGACAGAAAATTGACAGCTACTGATGTGATGGTTACAGTACTTGGGCTGTCAGAACATTAAAAATAAAGCCATGGTTAACAATGCCCAGGTGGTGAAATTGGTAGACACGCTAGCTTCAGGTGCTAGTGCTCGCAAG
>CALCNB010000285.1 GCA_937897785.1 uncultured Cellvibrionales bacterium
CAAGCTGCAATGCAATTGATTGAAGATTTAAACGTAGGAATACCTATCCAGTTTATAAATTTTAGAGATTAATTATAGTGATCACATGGGAGCTAATCTTAGCTTTGGCAGTATATAATTTTATTATGTATGCCACTCCTGGTCCTAATAATAGTATTTTAACGGCTTCTGGAGTCCCATTAGTTGAGGCTTTAAAAATCGCTGGCGAGGTATTAGCTAATCAATGGCTACGTCAGCGAGTGAGTCATGCTACTCAGCAGGTTCAAGAGGGCACCAGCTTGAATCGTGCTTTGTCTGAAGGCGGTTATTTCCCGCCAATGATGTTGCACATGATTGCCAGTGGTGAGCAAAGTGGCCAGCTTGATCAGATGCTGGAGCGAATTGCGACCGCTCAACAGCGTGATTTAGAATCATTAATTGGTGTTATGTTAGGGATTCTGGAACCGTTGATGTTGCTCTTTATGGGAGTTTGCGTGTTTGCTATTGTCGTCGCTATCTTGCTACCTATAGTCAACCTAAACTCATTGGTTTAACTGCATTAATTAATACGAAGAAGGTGATATGAAATACACATATAAGAAAAAACAAGCGCAGGGTTTTTCTCTCATTGAAGTGCTGGTCGTGGTGGTTATCATGGGCATGCTCATTGGTTTGATTGGCCCTAATGTATTAGGTCAAGTCGATCGAGCCAGAGTGACAACCGCCAAGTCTGATATCGCGAGCTTGTCTCAGGCACTTGATATGTATAAATTAGATAATCATTTTTATCCCACCACAGATCAAGGTCTAGAAGCGCTTGTTAGTCGGCCTCAATCATCTCCAGAACCTAGAAATTGGAATCCTGAAGGCTATATTAAAGGCAACAAACTGCCGCTTGACCCCTGGGATGGTGAATACGTTTACATGAGTCCTGGCGAAGATAATCGGCCCTATGAGTTGTTAAGCTTAGGCGCTGACGCTCGTTCGGGCGGCGAAGGTTATGCGGCCGACATCAGCAGCTCTGATCGTTAACTACCGGCCCATTGTTAAAGGGGTAGACGTGTGCGTTAACCGATCAAAGATGCCATTGGTTCGTCTTAATCAACAGGGTTGTTGCCAGTACGGCTTCTCACTTATCGAGCTGATTATTGTCTTATTAATTATTGGTTTTATCTCGGGCATGGTGCTCATTAATATCGGCAATAATTTTAATCGAGAATTGCGTTCTGAGGCTGAAAGATTTCAACAGATTATCATTGCCGGCTCTGACGAGGCAGTTTTTAGTTCCTCAGAGATGGGCGTTATTTTTCAAGATAATGGTTATCAGTTATTGCGATTTAATCCAGCGCTCAATTTATGGCAGCCTTTTTCGGGTAGTATTTTTGAGCCTTACCGCCTGCCTGAAACAATGGCCCTGCAATGGACGGTTGAGGGCTATCGCCGTGATGTTAATGCCGATATTCTCGCCCCTGACGATTTGTTTTTAAATGCTCAATCTTTTGGCGACTCAGACCGTCAAGCTGAGACTAATGAGCCGCTAGTAGATAAGTTTGCAAGTCTAAATAACGAGCTAACCGATGAGCTGATCACTGGTTTTGACTTGACGCCTGAATTACTGCTATCAAGTTCCGGTGAATTGCCTGTATTTGAGGTGATAATTTCAGCCGCTGATGGAATCGCTGATCCATCGCTGATCCGTATCAGCTCTGACGGTTTTTCGTTGCCATCGGTTACTGATTTAAATCAGACCCTGCTTTCAGAGGAATGATTCTTTGATACGACTGAATTCGGGTTTTACATTGATTGAAATTATAGATTTTTTTTTATTTTTTGTAATTTTTCTAAAAAATTTGTTGATTTTGAAGTTTGTTTCTTGGTTCAAAGGATAAAAATATCTTTGCACTTGGTTGTCGTTTAATTTTCTATAATCATCTTCAATTTTCAGTTCATGCTCTAAAGATTGATCCTGCATTATTTTTATGA
>CALCNB010000286.1 GCA_937897785.1 uncultured Cellvibrionales bacterium
CATAAGAGTTTAATTAGAGATTTTGCACTATCTATAAGTTCAAACCAATTAAGTTTTGTTTCAGGTAGGGCCTCAATGATCACTTGCGGCTCTTCATCGGCCTGGCCAAAAAAGTGCCGATCATTGATCGCTTCGGTGCTCACTACGGAGTTAATTGTTTGCTGTCTTTCGGGTTCACGATTTATCTCGGGTGTGTAGGCCATTGCCGATAGCAGGAGAATCCCTGCCCACAGGGTTAGGCTAGAGGAAGCAAAGATTAGGGCGCCTGCGGTGACAAAAACCGGTTGCCTCGACGCTGTGCCTGTCAGTATTAGAAGTTTTTTGAGCATTAAAACCTTCATTGACCTGCTGAATGGTCATAATTCAGCTTGCGTTAAAAGTATACAAATTCTGATTATCAGAGACTTTGAGTCATATTGTATCTGAAAGGTCTCATTATTATAGTCAGGATATGAATGAAAAACAGCAGAACGCTTGCTTTTTTGATTAAAAACCTTCTATTTTCCAATGTTTTATAGTGAATAGTTGTCTATAAGTGTAAATTGTTATTTACTGGCTGAAATACAATATGACTCCCGTATACTATAATTACTCGGCAAGTATTTAATTGATGCTGTCGTCTGTTCGGTTCTTTTTTCGATTACTTTTCGAGCTTACTTTTAGTAGGTTTGGAGTGATAAGGGCTTAGGCATGGAGCCGTGGATTCTATGTTTTGAGACATTGATGAATGCTGTGTTGATATTGGCCAGTTTGCTAGTTCGAGATAGTGATAGGCGCTTTACTATTTGAGGGATTGTTTTGGAAAGTTACATTAACTCACTTTTGGGTCAAAGTACTGAGGATGAACTGTCCGATGATGCCGCCGGCGCTTCTTCGGCTACTGATGTTAATGCCTTCAGCACTGATTCATCGACCGATGACAATGCAAGCGAGGCTGTTGTCATCAACGAAGAATTCGGCCGCCCATTGTTACCGTTTCCGTTTGCTAAACGTTTTGAGGGCTTTGTACTTGAACAGTCTGGCCGCAAAGTCCTTTATCACACGCCGACCATTGGCGCGGCTGCGGTTGCTGAGATACAGCGTTTTCTGCAGTCATCCTTCGAGTGTAAAATGGTACCTGAGGGTGAGTTTGAGCAAGCTTTAGCGCAGGCTTATGAAAGCCGCAATAATGAAGCCATGCAAATGGTTGAAGATCTAGGTGATGAGATGGACCTCGCGAGTCTCGCTGACTCTGTGCCAGAGTCCGATGATTTACTCGAGCAGGAAGACGATGCACCTATTATACGTCTTATTAACGCATTGCTAACTGAGGCGGTTAAAGAAAACGCCTCTGATATTCACATTGAAACGTTTGAAAAATGTTTAGTGGTTCGCTACCGACTTGATGGTGTTTTACGAGAAGTCGTTAAACCTAAGCGCGCTTTAGCTCCCTTGTTAGTTTCCCGTATAAAGGTGATGGCTAAATTGGATATTGCTGAAAAACGTATCCCGCAAGATGGGCGTATATCAATTCGTATTGGTGGAAGAGAAATTGATCTTCGGGTGTCAACCATGCCCTCGAGTAATGGCGAGCGGGTCGTAATGCGCTTGCTTGATAAGCAGGCTGGGCGACTCGAACTGTCCTCGCTAGGCATGCCTAATATAGAGCTTGAGCGATTTAAAGAGATTCTGCATCGGCCTCACGGTATTGTTTTAGTGACAGGGCCAACTGGTTCAGGTAAGACGACCTCGCTTTATGCTGGTATTAGTGAGCTTAATAATGAAACGCGAAATATTTTGACCGTAGAAGATCCCATTGAATATAACCTAGAGGGCATTGGCCAAACACAAGTTAACAACAAGGCCGATATGACCTTCGCTAGAGGTTTAAGAGCCATGTTGCGGCAAGACCCCGATGTAGTTATGGTCGGCGAAATTCGTGACGGCGAGACAGCTGATATTGCCGTGCAGGCGAGTTTGACTGGCCATTTAGTGCTGAGTACCTTGCACACGAATACAGCGGTTGGCGCTGTAACTCGTATGTTTGATATGGGGGTTGAGCCTTTTTTGTTGTCTTCTAGTTTGGTTGGCGTGGTTGCTCAGCGTTTGGTTCGCGTACTTTGCCCTGATTGCAAAGCGCCATACCTCCCTGATGATAAAGAACAGCAGTTATTAAATCTGAAGCCTCACGACACGCATTCGATGTTCAAACCCGTCGGTTGTAAGCGATGTAACCACAGTGGTTACCGCGGACGACAGGGCATCTATGAGATTGTGCCAATCGACAGTGAGCTTAGGCGAATGATTCATGATAAAGCGTCAGAGGATGAAATGATTGTCCAAGCACGAATCAACGGCCGTAGCATTCTTGATGATGGTATTGACAAGATACTTTCAGGTATCACAACGGTCGAAGAAGTTTTACGTGTGACTCAAGAGGGTTAAGGCGCGTGGCCGCATTTAGTTATATCGCGATAGATAGTGGCGGAAAGCAGCAAAAAGGGGTAGTTGACGCCGACAGCGCTCGACAAGTCCGTCAAATTCTTCGTGACAAGGGTTTAATGGCCACCGATGTTTCTGCCACCATTAAGGATGCTGATCCGCAAAGAAGTTTTTCTTTTTCTTTTGGTCGCCCCTCATTAAGTGTGGCAGATTTGGCTTTAATTACTCGTCAAATGGCGACCTTGATTCAAGCTGGGATTCCCTTAGAGGAAGCGCTGGGAACTGTTGCTAGGCAGTCTGATAAGTCAAGCGTTAATAGTATTTTGCTATCCGTCCGCTCTAAGGTTCTCGAAGGTTATACCTTAGCCGATGCGATGGCTGAATACCCTAGCGTGTTTAGCAATTTATACCGATCAACCGTTTCTGCCGGTGAGTCTGCAGGTTTTTTAGATGTCGTAATGGATAAGCTGGCAGATTACACTGAGTCATCACAAGCCGCCAGACAAAAAATTCAAATGGCGATGATTTACCCCGCAATGCTGTTTTTAATGGCGGTGGGGGTCGTGGCGTTATTGATGGTATTTGTGGTGCCTGATGTGGTAAAGGTTTTTAGCACGCAGGGGCAGGGTTTACCCTGGATTACCCGCGCATTAATAGCGACCAGTGATTTCATTGTGAACCGTGGCTGGCTGATAATTGTTGTCTTATTTGCCGTTGTGTTTGCTGTTAAGACGCTGCTTAGCAAGCCTTCAATTGAATTGAATTGGCATCGTCAGTTATTAAATTTGCCATTAATAGGGCGTCTCTCTCGCGGCACTAACACCGCTCAATTTGCGAGTACCCTGAGTATTTTAACGGCTTCTGGTGTCCC
>CALCNB010000287.1 GCA_937897785.1 uncultured Cellvibrionales bacterium
CTAAGTATAGGCTAGCCCCTGCATACCCGTAAGATTTTTAAATGCAAAAAAAACAGCAGTATGATCATACTGCTGTTTTTTAGGGCTGCCGGCTAAAATTAGCCGTTAGCGGGGTTTACTTGGCGGCTGCTAAAGCTTGCTCTATATCAGCAATGATATCGTCAACGTGCTCGATACCGACCGAGATGCGAACCAGATCAGCGCTAACGCCTGCCGTGGCCAACTCATCTTCACTTAACTGACGATGCGTGGTTGAGGCTGGGTGACAAGCCAAGCTTTTTGCGTCACCGATATTGACTAAGCGTTTAATCATTTGCAAGGCATCAATAAATTTAGCGCCGGCTTCAGCACCGCCTTTAATACCAAAGCTCAGAATAGCCGATGGCTTACCATCAACCATGCGTTGGGCAACGTCATAATAAGGGCTGTCTTTTAAGCCCGCGTAGTTCACCCAGCTCAGTTGCTCGTGAGCGCTCAGATACTCAGCGACTTTTTGTGCATTTTCTACGTGTCTATCCATGCGTAACGCTAAGGTCTCTAAACCCTGCATGGCTAAGAAGGCATTAAACGGTGCCAATGCGGCACCCATGTTACGTAATGGTACAACGCGTGCACGACCAATAAACGCCGCTTCACCTAAGGCGTCAGCGTAGACCACACCGTGGTAAGAAGGATCGGGTTCATTAAACTGTGGGAAACGCGGGTTGTCTTTCCAAGTGAACTTACCCGAATCGACAATAATGCCGCCAATGGTGGTGCCATGGCCGCCAATGTATTTGGTTAACGAGTGAATGACAATGTCAGCGCCAAATTCAAACGGTCGGCATAAATACGGCGTGGCGACTGTGTTATCGACAATCACTGGCACACCATGCTTTTGCGCCATGGTTGACAGGGCTTGTAAGTCAATGACGTTACCCGCGGGGTTACCAATTGATTCGCAAAAAATGGCTTTGGTGTTGTCGTCAATTAATTTTTCTAAACCGTCAATATCATTACCTGAGGCCATTCTAACGTCAATGCCCTGCTGCGGAAAAGTATGGGCAAAGAGATTATAAGTGCCGCCGTATAGCTCACTGACACTGACAATATTATCGCCAGCAGCGGCAACGGTTTGAATACTGGCCGTGATTGCCGCCATGCCAGAAGCCATGCACAACGAACCAATACCGCCTTCCATATCTGCTAATCGCTGTTCTAACACATCAAGCGTTGGGTTCATGATACGGCTATAGATAAAACCCGGCTCTGCTAAGTTAAATAGATCGGCACCGTGCTGTGTGTCGCGAAAACTGTATGAGGTGGTTTGATAAATAGGTACCGCTACGGCACGCGTGGCGGGATCGTCATCAAAACCGGAATGTATTGCTTTAGTTTCTAATTTCATTATTACTCTCTCTGCATTAACAATTAATTTATTATTTATTTATTTTAGAATTCAAATTTAAGACCAAAATAGGCATCATCGTAAACATCAAAATCTTTCTGGCCGGTGTCGACTTCTAAATTACGTAAGCCAACAAAAAGACTGCCTTTTTCTACTAATTGATAACTTAAGCGCACATCCCATTCAGTGACATTTTCAAAATCACCGCCAGTAATGATATCGGGTGCGTAGCTGATATTGATCTCAAGCAAAAAAACATCGCTTAACTGATGATTGCTGCCAATATCAAAAGCCAAACCATGGCCATCACCGCCCTGCCCGACTGGCGCGTCAGCATCTAACCAATAGAAGCGTGCACCCAGCTCAAAGTTCACGCTGCCCAACTCGTCTTGATTATAAAAACGGTAACTGATTTGATCGGCGCCGTTATCCTCAAAATCCGTGTGCATGACGGCCAATTCACCGGCAAAATTTTGTTGCAGGTGGCTTGTCATTCTAAAGTCGATCAATTCTTCATTAATCGACAATGCGATTTCATTGGCGTTGGCCTGAATATGAATCAAGCTCACGATGACGAGGAATAGGTATCTAACTAAATTATATAGGTAAGTCATAATAACTCCTTCAGTAGTCTTCAATTATAACTGCAAGCCTAACCAGTTCAACACAGGTGCGGCCTGGTTGAAACAGCAGACTAACTTGGCTGGCTAAATATTGCTCACTAGCTTCCAGTCGTAGATAGCTTTAAACTAGATTAAGTTAAATCAATGAAATTTTAGAATCTTGAGGTGAATCATAACCTATTTTTCATGCATTTAATTTAATATTTACGCCATCTAAACCATCGACCATCAAGACAACCGATGCGTTGTCAGCCCATAAGAATTCACACGGTAGGTAAATGAATGTCCCTTGACCAGCAAATAGAAGCATTTTTTAGCCCTCTCGCAGAAAAGCTTTCTGCTGTGGTCTTTTACCATTGGCAACTGATGGGTCATGATGTGCCACTGATCGTTCTATGGCTGGCGATTGCTGCATGCCTATTCACCGTTTACTTTGGCTTTATTAATCTTCGCGGTTTTACACGGGCGCTGGCCATCGTTAGGGGCAAAACCCATCAGAGCGCTGATTCAGGTGAAATCTCGCATTTTCAAGCGCTATCCACTGCTATATCCGGCACGGTAGGTGTCGGGAATATTGGCGGGGTTGCCGTTGCCATTGCGGTCGGCGGTCCCGGCGCGGCATTTTGGCTGGTCGTGGCTGGCTTTCTCGCCATGTCGACTAAGTTTGTTGAGTGCACGCTTGGCGTTAAATACCGCAAGGTCAATGCTGACGGCTCGGTTTCGGGTGGCCCCATGCACTACCTTGAACATTATTTCGTTAGCCGAAACCGACCGTTGATAGGAAAATCACTGGGCGGCTTTTATGCCTTAGCACTGGTGATAGGCTGCTTGGGTATTGGTAACATGTTTCAATCGAATCAAGCCTATGTGCAAATCGTCAACATTACCGGGGGTACTGATAGCTTATTTGCCGAACGCGGTTGGCTATTTGGCGTATTACTCGCGCTAGTCGTTGGTGCTGTCATCATTGGCGGCATTCGGTCTATTGCACGCGTTGCGGCAAAACTCGTCCCCTTCATGGCGATTATTTACTGCTTATCAGCAATTTTCATTATCGCCTTAAGTGCCGAGCATCTGTTAGGCGCCATTAAACTTATTTTTACTAGCGCCTTTTCTTTTGACAGTGTCCAGGGCGGCATGATTGGTGCCATTATCATTGGCTTTCAGCGCGCCCTTTTTTCGAATGAAGCCGGCATTGGTTCAGCGTCAATTGCCCACTCAGCGGTCAAAACCAATGAGCCGGTTTCTGAAGGTTTAGTTTCTCTGTTAGAGCCGTTCATTGACACCATTGTTATTTGCACCATCACCTCACTGGTGATTGTCACCACCGCCTACCCTAATGGCTTGATGGAAAGCCATCTTGGGCTTGAGGGCATTGCATTAACCTCGGCTGCTTTTGCTCATCATATTAGCTGGTCGCCTATTTTACTGGGCATCGCTGCATTATTGTTTGCCTTCAGTACCGCCATCGCATGGTCTTATTACGGGTTAAAAGCGTGGTCCTACCTCGTGGGTGAAAGTGCGGCATCACAATTATTTTTTAAAGGCTTGTTTTGTAGCTTCATTGCGCTTGGCTGTACTGTCGAGTTATCGTCTATTTTAAACTTCTCAGACTCGATGGTGTTTTTAATTGCCGTGCCCAATATCATTGGTTTATATTTATATGCGCCAGAAATAAAGAAAGACTTAGCGGATTATCTGCAACGTTACTGATAGAAAATTGAAACCCATGCTAGCTAAAACCTACTCTCCCATTGACAACGCATTGGTCTTTGAACAGCCTTATGCTGATCAAGCAAGCATTTCTGCCGCGTTAAAAAAATCCCGCATGGCACAGCGTCAATGGGCCGAGTTTTCTCTCGTCGAAAAAGCGCATGTTTGTCGCAAAGCCATCGATTACTTTATTGACAATAAAGCCATGATTGGCCAACAAATTACCCAGCAAATGGGCCGTCCAATTGCTTATAGCCCCAATGAGGTCAACGGTCTGGCTGAACGGGCTAATGGCATGATTGATCTAGCGACTGAAGCGCTTGCTGATACCGTCATCGAAGATAATTCTCACAAGCGAAGACTGATTCGTAAACACCCCCTCGGAACACTATTGATTATTGCGCCTTGGAATTACCCGTTATTGACCACCGCTAATTCAGTCTTTGCTGGCCTAATGGCAGGCAATAGCATTATTCTAAAACCTTCTATTCAAACACCTTTAGTCGCCGAGCACTTTGTTAACAGCTTTGGCGCCGCAGGCGCGCCCAAGGATTTAATTCAAGCCCTGTGCCTCGACCATAACCAAACCGAGCAATTACTGCATCAAGGCGACATTGATTACTGCTGTTTTACCGGCTCAGTCACCGCCGGGAAAACGGTAGAAAAAGCCCTTGCCGGCCGCTTTAAAGGGCTGACCTTAGAGTTAGGCGGTAAAGATGCCGCCTATGTGCGAGCCGATGCCGATATAGAAAAAGCCGTCCGCCACTTAGTTGACGGTGCTTTTTTTAATTCAGGGCAATCGTGTTGTGGCATAGAGCGCATCTACGTTGCAAAGCCCTTATTTAAACCGTTTGTCGATGCCTATGTCAGCGAAGTGTATCGCTACCAAATGGGTAATCCCTTAGACCCAGCCGTGACGCTAGGCCCGTTAGTGAATGCCAAAGCCGCTGATTGGGTGCGACAGCAAAATGAGCAAGCCATCAAGGCCGGTGCAACGGCCTGCATTGACAGCCAGCACTTTACACCCACAAATGATCAAGGGGCGTATCTGACCCCACAGGTTTTAATCGACGTGAACCACAGTATGAACGTGATGCGTGAAGAAAGTTTTGGCCCGACTGTTGGTATTATGCCGGTCAGTAATGATAATGAGGCAGTACAATTGATGAATGACAGTCAATACGGCTTGACCGCCTCACTCTGGTCGCAAGACCGCCGACAGGTGGAACAACTGGGCAATCGCATTGAGGCGGGCACTATCTTCATGAATCGCTGTGATTATCTTGACCCCTCGCTGGTCTGGACGGGCGTCAAAGACACCGGCAAAGGTGCAAGCCTGTCCACATTTGGTTACCAATCATTGGTGCAATTGAAATCATTTCTATTGGAAAACTGAGTGATAAAATGCAGCTCTCTATTTGTATCTTACAAACCGATATTCTCAGCCCAATAATGGCCCAGCCATTTGGGCAGTACCCGGCGATGATTCACACTTTATTAGCCGATAGCTTAGCTACCAAACCCTATAACAACCTCGAGTTCGACCACCAATCTTACTCGGTCACTAAGGGTGAGTTTCCTAGCGATGAAGATGTTTTCGATGCTTACTGCATTACTGGTAGCCGCCATAGCGCCTATGAATCGCTAGCGTGGATCAGCGAACTCGAAGCGCTCATACGCCGCCTGCATCAGCAGCAACAAACGATTATTGGCTTATGCTTTGGTCATCAAATTATTGCGCAAGCATTAGGGGGGACGGTGGCCAAACACGATCGAGGCTGGAATATTGGTTTACAAGCCACCGAGCTGAATGGCCAAGCGAAACAAGAAAAGGATCGCTTACATCTCATTTACAGTCATCAAGATCAAATTGTCGCGCCCGCGCCTGAAGCGACTGTATTGGGATCTTCCACTAACTGTAAGTATGCTATTGCCAATATTGGCCATCATATTTTAAGCTTTCAGAGCCATCCCGAATTTACTGTTGAATTTGCAGAGGCACTATACCGCAGTCGTGAGGCCCTCTATCAACCAGCACAGTATCAACATGCGATGCGCTCATTGAGCAATCAACATGACAACCAAACAGCCAGTCGCTGGATTATTGACTTCATACTCGCTAATAAGGCAAATCACCATCAATCGTGATCCGCTCTAAGCGGCGATGCGCAGGAAAGTAGTCATTGATCGGCTTGTGCTGTGTGCTGCGATTATCCCAAATAGCAATGCTATCCGGCTGCCAAGCAAAACGACAACTGTACTCTGGCGTTCGAATATGCTCAAAAATAAACGCTAATAAGGCATCACTCTCCGATCGACTGAGCCCTTCAATATGACGAGTAAATAACTCGTTGACGAAAATAACCGACTTACCGCTTTCTGGGTGTATTCGAATCACCGGATGACGAACAGGCGGATTATCGACGAGCGCTTGAGCAAGGCGTTGTTGGCCACCTGGCTCAGCCAAACTCTCTTTAAAACCATAACTAAAATCATGCACGGCTGTTAGGGTCGATAAAAAATCCTGCAT
>CALCNB010000288.1 GCA_937897785.1 uncultured Cellvibrionales bacterium
CGTTAACTTACCTAACAAGTTAGGCAGAACTTTACCTACCGCTTTTACAGCGCCCGTCTCGGTCAACACCATATTTAAGGGTGCACTTCTGCCGCGGCGATTACCTTTATGAAAATTATCAATTAAGTTTTGATCGTTTGTATAAGAATGAACCGTTTCAACATGACCGCTTTCAACGCCAAACTCATCATCGATCGCTTTTAATAGCGGCACAATCGCATTGGTAGTACAGGACGCTGCCGAAATAATCGTATCCTTGTCATCGAAGCAGTCATCATTAATGCCGGAGACAATATTTTTCATATCACCCTTGCCTGGCGCGGTTAAAATGACCTTTGCCGTTCCTTTTGACTTTAAATGCAAACCCAGTCCATCAAAATCACGCCATATACCCGTGTTATCAACAATTAAAGCATTATTAATTCCGTAAGCGGTATAGTCGATATTATCCGGCGCATCGGCATAAATCACTTTAATCTCATTACCGTTAGCAATGAAAGCGCCCCGCTCTTCATCAACCCTCACTGTCCCGTTAAAGTCGCCATGCACTGAATCTCTCTGCAATAAGGATGCTCGCTTGATAAGGTCTTGGTCGCCGCCTTTTCGAACCACAATAGCTCTAAGGCGAAGATTGTCACCACCGCCTGTTTTTTCTATCAGCAATCTGGCCATTAACCTACCAATGCGACCAAAACCATATAACACCACGTCTTGAGGTGCCGACAAGGGCTTTTGTTTAAGTCCGATCAGACCAGAGACTTGTTGAGCCACATAATCCTCTAAAGAGACTTTCTTACCAGTACTGTCTCTGTCATCACCTTCGAAGAAATACTGAGCCGCTATTCGACCAATATCGATATGAGCATGACCCAGATCATGTGCAGCGAGTGCCCGTAAAATAGGAAATGTTTCAAATTCAGATAATTCACTGGTCTCTATCTGACGGACAGCGCGGTGGTCTTGCATAATCTCAATTACCGAGCGATTGACTAGAGGATGCCCATAAATATAGGTCTTGACATTATTTTTACGATAGAGCTTGCCTACCAGTGGAATCATACCTTCCGCAAGGGCTTCACGCTCTTTCCAATCAGCAAAGTAATCACTGGGTCGCTGACGCTCTTGCTCTTCATATAACTTCATGCAAACACTCCGATTTTTATAAAAAAGACTCGCTTTTAAATTATAGCGATGGATTATCCCGACCTTTCAATCAGTCGGCAATGACTGATGCCATCATGTGGAAATATTGTCAGTATAAAAGGTAGAAATTAAGCCTGAGTAGATGAAAGAAAAATACATTTTAATCGGTAAAATCAATAATCACCGGCGCATGATCAGAAAAACGCTGATCACGAAAAACAGATACAGCAGAAGCTCGAGATTTGAGTCCAGGCGTGATCACTGGATAGTCTAATCGCCAACCAACATTATTTGCATAGGCTTGACCTCTATTCGACCACCAAGTGTATTCATCGGCGTCTTGATTTAATAGGCGGAAGCCATCGATATAACCAACCTCATCAAATAGGGTATCAAGCCAAGCACGCTCTTCGGGTAGAAAACCGGAATTTTTCTGGTTCGGTTTCCAGTTCTTTAGGTCAATTGGCTTATGGCAGGTATTCCAATCGGCGCAAATAATGTACTCACGACGCTTTCTACGAAGGGATTTAAAGTGCGGCATAATCTGCTCATGAAAGGACAGCTTGCGAGCAAGCGCCTCGTCATTACTAGACCCTGAAGGAACATACATAGACACCACACTAATGCCATCAAAATCAGCCTGTATATAGCGTGCTTGAGAATCGCAAGGCTCCCAGCCTAAGCCTCGAGTCACTTTATTGGGCTTTTTCCGACAATAAAGCGCAGTGCCGCTATAACCCTTTTTTTCAGCATCGTAGTAATAACAATGATAACCGTCGGGATAAAACAGACGCTCATCGAGCTGAGACTCATGCGCTTTCGTTTCTTGGATACAAACCACGTCAGCATGCTGAGTGCTTAACCATTCAAAAAAGCCTTTACGTTGAGCGGCTCTAATACCGTTGACATTAACCGTGATAACTCGCATAACAGCACCTGTATAAAATGGCGTCACAAAAAGCGCTTGGCCGGTAATAAGAATGGAAAAGAATCGCGAAAATTGAATAACTAAGCCAAAGGAATAATAACCAAATTGCTCTTTATTTAGCAAGTTTGGCATGCCGAGCTAGTGAAGTAGCTTTGAAACAATTAAGCCACTATATAACAGCTATCACTTCTCTGTGATAAGATAAGTCCCTCTTTTTTGAGGATTAGGAGAATTGCCATCTTGGCAAAACGTAATAAATCATCTTCGCTTCCATTCGACTCAGCCTCAACTGTATCAGATCGAACACAGTCGGGCTTGCAGCGTATTTTGGTGTTTGATTCAGGCGTGGGCGGATTAAGTATTTGTCAAGAAATTATGATCGCTTGTGAAGATATAGAGATTCACTACCTGAGTGACAACAAAGGATTCCCCTATGGAGAGACACCAGAACAACAGTTAATCGCCAATGCCAGCGCCCTTCTATTAACCGCGGTTCAATTAATAAAGCCAGCTCTGATCGTCATTGCCTGTAACACCGCCAGTACGGTTGTACTGCCTTCATTAAGAGAGAAGATAAACGTGCCTATAGTCGGCGTGGTGCCGGCTATTAAAACGGCAGCGCAGTTAAGCAAGAGCTTTGCCCTACTCGCCACACCTGCAACCATTTCGCGTCGCTACACTGATGATCTAATAGCAACCTATGCAAGTGATAAAACCGTAATTAAACTTGGCAGTAGCGAGCTAGTTAGGCATATTGAGGCTCACTTGCATGGCGATGATTTAGATCGCAATTTACTGATCGAGATTATCAATCAAATCAAACAGCAAGCGCCTGACCAAGCCATTGATACGGTAGTACTAGGTTGTACACACTTTCCCTTGATTAAGACAGAATTTGAAAGAATACAGCCCGACTGGAAATGGATAGATTCAGGCCGGGCTATTGCCAATCGCGTCAAGGAAGTACTCGATCAGAACGACATTAAATCAATGGTCAAAGAAAAAAAACGGCATAGCGCATGGTTGACGGAATGGCATGACGGCGATCAATTAAAAGCATTATTCGATCGTTATGGTTTTGAACGACTAAAAACGCTCTAAAATCCAATATGATGCCAGCGTTAGTTGCCGAGATTAATTAAACAAGCTCTTCAGCATTGATTTAGCCTGCTTGGCTTTATCACCTAAAGATTCTCTTAAAGCTTTATCAAGCTGTCGATCAAGCTCTCTCTCAACCGCCTTATCCAATACCTCAAGCTTCACCTGCTGGCGAAGCTGTTCCAGTAGATGATCAAGAATAAGGCGCATAGCCTCATCCACACTCACACCATTATCAGGCTGCCCAATATCGTTAACGATAATCGATGGCACGCGAAGTGTCGTCTGACCCAGTTGGCTTGATTGCACCGAGACCGATGCTGAAGAAAACTCAAATTTAGCAATAGCAACGTCTGGCAATGATTTTGTTGAATCGATATCGGCACTTGAATCAGCTACCGACTGTTCGCCAGAGAGCTTTTTTCGCAACACATCAAGGTTAAGACGCTTACCTTTTTGTTCAGCATTAACATGCGCGCCTTTGATTTCAATCGAATCGATTATCACAATGGAATCAAAAATACTAAGCGGTGCGGCATCGATAGACAGACTTTCCACACTGATTGCATTAACAGCCGAAAACCCCACTGGATTTTTAACGCTAAATTCAGTTAATGTGATTTGTCCGGTAAATAAATTAACATCAACATTGGACACAGCTATAGCTACGCCTAAGAGTGACTCACCGCGATCATTGATGGTCGACTTGACGACGCCACCAAGATTATTGATCAGCAAGATTAATATCAGCGTCGAAAGCATTGCTATAGCAATGAAGAGTTTTAAAAGAATTTTCATCAAACTGACTCCTTAGGTATTATTGCCTGCTATGCGCGCAAGAAATAATCAAAATTAGTTCGCTATAAAATAATGCAATAGTCGCCAAGTTGGCTTTAAAAGATCACACGAGAACTATAGCAGGAATGATGGGGTAATCAGAAAAAAAGAGTAAAATTATAAGACTAGGCAGCAAGCCTTAACTTATCGATATCACGACTAATCGCTTCATAACGATCATATACACTATGGGACTCAGACAAATCAGATAATCCTGAAAGTAGCTCATCGGCTTCAGCAAGCATGGCCATGTTATCGGTGTCTGCCTCGATCATTTTTTGAATAGTGAGAACTAAATTAAGTTTTAACTCAATGTTAGTCGGATGCTCTTTGATAGCTTGTCGAAAATGATCTATCGCGTCTTCTAACTTTCCTTGTTCGTACAGTAATTTTCCTTGTTGATTAATATTGGCAGCATTAATTAATGCCGCTTTTTCATCACAAACTTGCTTAATAGTGCTTAACTGCAATTTAATTAAAGAATCACTCGTATCGGCTTCAGACAATGATTGAGCCACATCAACACCTTGCTCATCCCAGTTAATGGATAACAAGGCATTGACCATATCTAAGCCCAAGCCAGCATCAATGTCCTCATACTGAGAATATTGATGGTAAAGAGCCTTACATTGCTCTATCGCCTGATAAATTTGACCTTGCTGCGCAACGGCTTTGACTTCAATCAACTTTGCCTGCATGAGTGCCTGCTCATTATTCGCATGCTTTTTCTTTACCTGATGGCACAGTGAATAACACTCTTTGATGATATGCTCATTGCCAGATTGTTGTAGCTTCTCTTTTTCAAGCAGGCACCGCGCTAAACCTAAAGAATGCTCATAAGAACCATGACAGGAATTAACACCAATTCTTATTAACTGACGAAATGCTTTTTCCACCGCCAAATAGTCATGATTCATCGTTGCAATCTCAACTAGGCGGATATAGCGCATAATACCTAGAGGAGAAATCACTGTCGCTCGTTCTAATACGGTCTGAGCTATTTCAGACTTACCTAAGGCCAATTCAACATCGACGATACGATCAAATACCTGTGGATCCTCACAACCATGATCCATCAATTCATAGAGAACTCGCTTTGCAGCTGACCAATCCTGCAAGCCTATCATAGCGCGAGCACAGCCTAAGCTAGCCCATTCCTGGCGCTTTTCCGCCATCATGTCTTGATAAAACGTCTGTGCTTCTGAGAAGTTATTCGCTTGAAGTAAAAGCTCACCAAACATTTTTTTAGTTTTAGTTGGGTATTGATCAGTATCAACCAATAGCGCTTCGACAGATGCAAGTGCAGCTGTCATATTGTCGTTATCTAAGGCCAAATAAACCGAATTAAAATACCGCTTCTCTTTAAAAGCGGTATTAACACGTTGCTCAAAGGTTGACTGAGTAAACGGCTTAACAAGAAAGTCGTCAGGCTTATGCTCAAGCGTGCCCATTAATACTGCTCGCGTCGAACCTGCTGTCATGATGATGTAAACCGCAGAAGCCTTAATTATTTGCCTTGCACGTAACTCTTCTAAAACTTGCAGACCCGTCTTGCCTTTACTCAACTGATAATCACAGATAATAAGATCGTAATCATGCTCATCACAACGCAATACCGCCTCTTCACCCGATTTAGCGAGATCAACATGATCAATGCCAATACCTTTTAGCATTGCCTTAAGCGACATTCGCATATCCGATATCGCCTCAACAATAAGCGCTGATTTTTGAGTGTATTGCAGAGGCAAAGATTGCTTGGTCATATATCGAGGCTTCATCAATGGATAAGGAGTAATTAGTATAGATTGAGATTGGCTTTGTGCTTGTCAACTGTTGGGCAAAACAGTAAAAGTGTGCAGAAAAATCCACTGAAGGAAATCCGCATTAAATAGAGGATTTACCTTACATTATGATTATAAATCATTGTTATTATGAATTTTTTGTGGCGAGTTATTCAGAGCAAGGCAATAATTTTATTGGCCGCGTTGAAGGGTGTCATTCGACCTGCCATCACCTCTTGCTCTAACTCAGGCCATAGCTGTTGAGCCTCTGCATGACTCATGAGTAAACGAGATAGTGACTGCTGTACCAGAGTCTCTAGCCAATTACGATTTTGACGGGCACGCTTAATAGCAAATCTGTCTTGCTTTTTTGACCGCAACTCATAATCAAGCATCATGCCCCAAACACTGTCGACATGGGTGTTTTCAAGTGATGAAATGGTCTTAACTTGTGGTGTCCAGAAACTGGTTTGACGCAATAAATGAAAGGCATTTTCGTAGTGGCGCTTAGTCATTTCGGCGAGATTAACACTGTCACCGTCGGCTTTATTGATGAGTAATGCATCGGCCAACTCTAAGATGCCTTTTTTGATGCCTTGCAACTCATCGCCAGCATTAGGCAGCATCAGCACGGTAAAGAAGTCGACCATACCAGCAACCTCGTATTCAGATTGGCCAACACCAACGGTTTCAACTAACACCACATCATAACCAGCAGCCTCTACCAATAGAATACTTTCTCGCGTTTTATTGGCGACTCCACCCAAAGAACCCGAGGTTGGCGAGGGCCGAATAAACGCGCGCTCATCACGCGCCAAATACTCCATGCGTGTTTTGTCACCTAAAATACTACCACCCGCCAAGGGCGAACTAGGATCAACGGCTAATACCGCGACTTTCTTGCCTTGCGAGATTAGATACAAGCCGAAAGCTTCAATAAAGGTAGACTTACCCACGCCAGGCACGCCGCTGATGCCAATACGCAAACTGTTGCCAGTATGCGGTAGCACTTGATCAAGCAAGGCTTGCGCCTGCTCAATATGCTCAGGCAAGTGGCTTTCAACCAAGGTGATAGCCTTGGCTAAGGCACGACGGTTACCGTCGAGAATGGCTTGGACAGAAATCGTCATAGTGACAGACCTAACGACGAACGGCTAATCAAAAGCACTGTCTATAGCAGTGAGGACATCTCTAGCGGCTAATGGAATCTTCGTGCCTGGACCGAAAATACCTTTAACACCCGCCGCTTCTAAGAAAGCGTAATCTTGCTTGGGAATAACACCGCCAGCAATTACGATGACATCGTCAGCGCCTTCAGATTTAAGCGCCTCAATCAAGGCAGGCACTAAGGTTTTATGACCCGCAGCCTGAGAGGATACACCGACAACATGTACATCATTTTCAACCGCCTGCTTGGCGACTTCTTCAGGGGTAGAAAACATCGGCGATAAATCAATATCAAATCC